>JARROG010000347.1:0-2115 GCA_037384185.1 Anaerolineales bacterium
AGTTCCGAGATATGAATCAGGCCTTCCAGGTCGGTATCCTCAATACGGGCAAAGGCGCCAAAATCGGTGATATTGGTAATCGTTCCCTGGATAAGCTGGCCTTCCTGGATCTCCTCGGCTTTCTCGATCCAAGGATTGTCCTGCAGCCGTCTCATGGAGAGACCGATGCGGCGTTTTTCCTCATCAATGCTGATGACCTCAACTTCCAGCTCCTGGCCGACTTTGACCAGATCACTGGGGTGGTCAACATGGTCCCAGGAGAGCTCAGAAAGGTGTACAAGTCCATCCACACCTTGAATATTGACAAACGCGCCAAAATCTGCCAGGCTGCTGACATAACCGGTTACCCGATCACCTACAGAGAGGTTGTCGAGCAGCTGGTCTTTAATGGCTTCCCTAGTCTCACCGATAGCATCCCGTTCTGAAAGAATCAGGCGCTGGCGCGAGCGGTCCACTTCGATCACCTTAAGAGTGATCTCCTGACCGATGACTTCTCCCCAGCGGTCTTCGGGGGAGGCTCCGTCTCCTTCCCTGAAAACGCTCACCAGCGAGCCGGGAACGAAACCGCGCAGCTGTCCAACTGGAACCAGCAGACCGCCCTTGTTGTAGCCTTCAACAACCGTGGTGATCACATCTCCACTTTCCAGTTTCTCCTCCACGGCTTCCCAATCTTTTTCCTCTTGGGCCCGTGTGTAGGAGAGCACGACATGTCCGTTAATATCCTCAGGTTCAAGGACATAAACGCTGATCTCATCACCGATGTTGAATCCATCCAGCGTTCGGGGGTTGATTCCTTCCAGCTCTCGCCCTGCAATCAAGCCGTCGGCTTTAGATTGCACGTCGATCAGGATCTCATTGGGGGTGATCGCGGTAATTACACCCTTGCGGATATCTCCCTTTTCAGGGATGTTGCCCAAACCCAGACCTTCCTGGGCTAGTAGGGTTGCCATATCCATAATCTCTTCAGGGGCTGCGTTATCGCTCATCGCATCTCCCCCTTTTTGGGACTTCATTTCTTCCATAAAATTGGCACGCTCCGTTTTAGAATGCAGGTTATTATACAGTGCAAATATCAACTTGTAAACCTTTGTGGTAAGATAGTGCCGGGCTAAAAACATCTGTTATTATTATGAACTTTATGACCTAAATAGGTGTTCGTGTACATATTTTGTCCCAGTTGAAGGAATCACATGACAGCAATCTACCCCTTTACAGCCATTGTCGGTCAGCAGCGCATGAAACGAGCTCTCGTCTTAAACGCTGTCAACACGCGCATCGGAGGCGTGCTGATCAGGGGAGAGCGCGGTACGGCTAAATCTACTGCCGCCCGGGCTCTGGCAGCCCTGCTGCCCAAAGTCGAGACTTTCGCCGACTGCCGCTTCGGCTGCGATCCGAATCGCCCAACCACCTGGTGCACAGAATGCCGCGAAAAATCCAGGGAGGGGACCAAGCGTAAGATCGAGATGGTTCCTACCCCCTTTGTGAACCTGCCTGTTTCTGCTACAGAGGATCGAGTAGTTGGCACATTGGACATTGAAAAAGCTATCCAGAAGGGAGAGCGGCGCTTTGAACCTGGTGTCCTGGCAGATGCCAACAGGGGATTGCTGTATATCGACGAGGTCAACCTGCTGGACGATCATGTAGTTGATTTGCTGCTGGACTCGGCAGCTATGGGGATGAATATTGTCGAACGGGAAGGTATCTCATTCGCCCATCCCGCTCGGTTCATCCTGGTAGGCACCATGAACCCGGAAGAAGGGGACCTCCGGCCTCAGCTGCTGGACCGCTTTGCGCTTTCAGTAGACATCCGCGGCATCCGGGAAACGCATGAACGAGTGCTGATCATGGAGCGCCATCTGGCGTATGAAGAGGACCCAGAAGCATTCCGGGAAGAATGGCTTCCCCAGGAAGTGGAGCTTTCCGATCAGATCCAGCGTGCCAGAGAACTGCTGCCCGCCGTGCAGTACAGCTCACGCAATCTGGTTGATATTGCCAATCTCAGCGCATCTCTCCAGGTTGACGGACACCGGTCCGACCTGGTGATCTTGAAAACCGCCCGGGCCCACGCCGCCTTTGAAGGAAGAAAAGCTATCACGGGAAGGGATATCGGCCTCG
>JARROG010000348.1:0-2082 GCA_037384185.1 Anaerolineales bacterium
TTACCTCGGTTACTGGCACAGGGAAAGACGGCGGAATCCTGAAATCCGATATCGAAAAACTGATCAAAGACTGAGGGGACTGCGCCTGAAGAGTCACCTTTTAACTGTTTGTTAGGAGGGATTGTTTTGATAGACCTGATAACCTATATCGCCCGCTCTTTGGTAGAAGATCCTACCCAGGTGAAAGTGTCTCACCAGCGCCGGCGCGACAGCATTAATTTTCAGCTTGAGGTTGCCCAGGAAGATATGGGAAGAGTGATTGGCAAGAATGGCCGTGTAGCCAATGCCATCCGTACTTTGCTCAACGTACCAGCCTCAGGAATTGGAAAACGGGTTAACCTGGATATTGTTGAACCTCAATGAATCCTGAGATTGAAAACGATCACAACACAGGTTCATCCGGGACGGATGAACCTGTGTTTGTCATAGTGGGTAAATTCCGTAAACCCCACGGTATTCGCGGCGAGGTCCGCATGAGTGTTCTGACGGATTATCCTGAACTCCTCACCGCGGGAAAGAAAGTCTTCGTTGGCCCTCAGCATCTGGAATACACGATCAAGGCTCTCCGCTGGCATGGAGCAGATCTGCTGGTCTCCCTGGTTGAGCTGCCAGACCGGACCGCGGTTGAAGTGTTCCGAAATATCATCGTTTATATGAAGAGCGACGACATCCCGGAACTTCCAGACGGAGAATATTATCTCCATCAGCTGGTGGGTATGAATGTGGTCACAGACCAGGATGAGTCCCTGGGAACTTTGCAGGAGATTCTTGTGACCGGCGCTAACGATGTTTTCCTGGTGATCACCCCTGCTGGAAAAGAGCTGCTGCTGCCTGATATTGATGAGGTGGTCAAGGAAATCGATCTGGAGAACAGGACCATCCGGGTCAAGCTTCTAGAAGGGCTGTTGGATTAAGAGGGACTATTGGTTTGACATTTCGAGGCATGCCGGATCAGTGTTAAACCAACATTGTTTAGCAGGGGAGAGGCTCTTCCTTCGCAAGATCCAACTTGTTCGTTACCGGTCCTTGTTTTCCCAGATAGTCACCCGATTCCTGCCGGCCTCTTTCGATTGATAGAGGGCCTTGTCGGCCTGCTTTAAACACCTCTCTAATGTCTGTTCTTCATCTTCCCCATTGAGATCTGAAATACCATAACTCGCTGAGACCTGGATTGTTCCTGAGTCTACTCTAATTTCCAGATTGGCAATGGTTTCCCGCAGTCTTTCAGCTGTGGCGCCGGCCTGCCATTTGTTCGTTTTGGGCAGCATGATGATAAATTCTTCACCACCGTATCTTGCCAGCACATCAACTTCCCGTATGTTATTCAGGCATGTATTCACAACCTCAATCAGCACCTTATCTCCTGCTGCGTGGCCATAGGTGTCATTCACTTTTTTGAAATGATCGATGTCAAGCATGATAAACGCTGCGGTCTTCTTGAACCGCCTTGTCCTCTTGATTTCCTTCCCACTCAACTCCCGAAAATGCCACAGATTATAGACCTTTGTGAGAGGATCTTGAATTGATACCTCCTGAGTTTTTCTTCAATCAGCTTCCGCTGGCTGATTTCCTTTTCAAGCTTTTTATTCAACTCTTCGAGCTCGTAGGTCTTCTCTTGAAGATCTCGCTGAGCATTCACAAGCATCCTATTGATATTTGAAAATCCATCAAATAAGTGTTCATCTTCCGATCGATTTGTGTCCATATTCGCTTATTTCGAATTATGGGGGTCTAGCGGTCTCGCCGGATGAGCCAGTATTAAAGGAATGACTTTCCTCTTTTTGGCTGTCTTTCGACTCTGCAGACTGCTGAATTGAAATCGCTCAGCTGCAGTGGGAATGATCCTCTGATTCTGATTCCGTGGATGGTGTTTAAGAAAAAGAGCAGCAGAAACACGTTTCCCTATAATTTGGATTTGTAAGTAATAAGAGTAAACCAAACAACGCCAATCCAGACGTACATGGACTGCGCCTCGATCGTGCCCGAGCTGTCGCCCGGGGCGGCCAGTGCCGCGAACGTGCAAAGCCACTTCGGCATGGCCGCGGGTGCCGAGTTCCGCCGGGGTGACCATCGTCACCGCCG
>JARROG010000349.1:0-2059 GCA_037384185.1 Anaerolineales bacterium
TACAGTTGATCACTGACCAGGGAAACAGTATACCCGTTCACTACCAATCTGGGCAAATCATTTCCCTCCCCAATCTCAAACCCTTGCTCAATGCAAGTTAACCTACAAACAACTGCTATCTCACTCTCTCCGCTAATTTTGACCTGGTGAAATCCGTACGACTTGGCTTCTGCTAGCAGCTGTTTGACATGTTCCCTGGTTTCCCGGTAGAGGCGCATCTGGTTATCGATGTACTGCACAGTCAGCTTTGCTCGCAAAGCAATCCCTTCCGGAGTAATTATGTAACGTAATTTCTTCCGCTGGGCCCGCTTGGCTTTTACATATCCTTTGGCAATCAGGCGCTTGATATGCCAGTTAACAGTTCCTACTGCTACATCCAGCTTTTCAGCCAGGGTCGCCTGATTGATATCCGGATCATGAGAAATTTCTTCCAGCAGGATCAACTCACGGTTATTCTGGGATAAATCCATTCTTGAATTTCTCTCAATAAGCTATAATTCAACATTTGAATTATAGCTTAAGCTTGCTTCAGGTCAAGAGCAGATAAAATCACTTTCTGTCCAGCAAATCACAAACCCGGATGCCAATATCCGAATTTACTTGATCATATCCGACTCATATCCGACCTGAAAATATTGCTAAAATGGATTTGAATGTAGACAACCATAAAATCCTAAAAGGGACTTGCCTTTTTCTATGAAGTATTTCCATGTAAACGACGGAGACGCGTTTCAGGAATCTGTACAGTTTTTTCCTCTTCCCCGCGGGCACAGATTTCGTCTCTTGAGCATTCCCCCGGTAGAGTTCAACAAGATAGCGACTGCTGCCGAAGGTCTTTGACAAATAGCCGAAACAATTTTCTCCAAAGGCTGCCTGCAATTTTCCACAGGTAGCCTTGGTGCTCCAATTCCCAAATTCAATATTCAGAGAAAAAAGGTCCCAATAAACCTCAAATTTTCCAATCTGTCTTAAAACCTTCCCAGTTGTAGCGAAGAATGACCCTCGGACAGTTTTATGCTCAAAAGAGAGAGAATCCGGCTGCCAGCAGGAATGGGCATAAGCGTAAGGATGTTTCTGAACTGAAGCTGTACTTACAGAACCAGAACCTCCGCCATTTCCAATAACTGCATGCTTCCTGAGGAGACTTTCGCATGCCTCGGGAAACCCAATGTCCAGGATTTCAACATCGTCATGCAAAAAATACAGGTATTCATAATCCTTCCACAAATCACTTTTCAAGAATTGCTGATAGCATCCCCAGTCATAACCGATATTGGGGCGAATCAAGATATGGGATGCTTCGAGATCATCAAATAAGAATCCAGGGATGGACTTTTTCGGTCTGTGGGAAATGACGTAAATGTCAGCATCCGGGATTGTGAGGACTTGCCGGAAGAAATCTTCCCGAAAATGCCAGCCACTAATGCAGAATGCTCTCGTTGTACTCATAATCAGATCAATATTCAGGTGCTGATGATTCCCAGCAGATCAGTTATCTCGACTCGGATGCAGAAAGAGCCTGCTCCAGGGCCTCGTTCCAACTGACATAGAAAGCATCAAAAGTATTCTGGAATCGACTGCAATCCAGGACAGAATAAGCAGGTCGTTCCGCCACAGTTTGAAAATCGGTGCTAGAGGCTTCCTGAAGTTGAGCAAATATATGCTCCTCAGGATGAGGATCAAGGGTCAGGATCTGTTGAGCCCACTCAAATCGGCTTGCCGAACCAATTCCAGCTGTGTGGTAAATCCCAGAGGTGGTTCTACGCCAAGATTTATCGCGATCGATTATCCTAGCCACTGCTTGGGCAGTAGCTTCCGCTAAAGTCCGCGCCCAGGTTGGACTGCCGATCTGATCACTAACGATCCTGAGGATGTCCTGAGTCCGGGCCCAACCCAAGACTTTGCTCACAAAACAAGGCCGCCGGGTGCTATAAAGCCAGCTTGTTCGGAAAATATAATACTCACCGCCAACTTCCTGAATGGCGTGTTCGCCTTCCAGTTTAGTTTTGCCATAGATATTAATGGGAGCTGCTTTATCATTCTCCCGATACGGTCTATC
>JARROG010000350.1:0-4326 GCA_037384185.1 Anaerolineales bacterium
GACAGCTGGTTCATATTCCCATGGCAGAGTCCGCTGAATCGCTCAACGCTGCCATCGCGGGAGCCGTCTTGCTCTTTGAAGTCAACCGCCAGCGAATCCAGATCAACGAGAAATAACCTGATGCCTGAGACCGAACTTCCTCTCAATCAAATACTTGCCGGAGACGCCATTCAGATCATGAACGGACTTCCTGAGGGGTCAGTTGACCTGATCTTCGCGGATCCTCCTTATAACATGCAAATCCCCGGCAATCTCTGGCGGCCGGATTTCAGCAAGGTTGAAGGCGTCGAGGATGACTGGGATAAATTCAAAGATTTCCAGGATTACGACAGCTTTACTGCCGCCTGGCTGCTGGCAGCCCGCCGGCTGCTCAAACCCACCGGCGCGATCTGGGTCATTGGAACCTATCACAACATTTACAGGGTTGGGAAAGCCCTCCAGGACCTGGGCTTTTGGGTCATCAATGAGATCATCTGGGAAAAGACCAATCCCATGCCGAACTTCATGGGAGTGCGCTTCACCAACGCCCACGAAACCCTGATCTGGGCCAAAAAAGACCGTGAGGGCAAATACACCATCAATTATCACGCCATGAAACCCTTCAATGACGGCAAGCAGCTGCGCAGCACCTGGAAGCTGCCAATTTGCAAAGGGGGAGAGCGCATTCGGGTTAACGGTGAACGGGCTCACTCGACCCAGAAACCCCTGGCCTTGATGTACCGGGTCATTCTTGCCTCCACACATCCGGGAGATGTAGTCCTGGATCCGTTCTTCGGGACCGGGACAACAGGTGCAGCCGCCAAATTGTTGCATCGGAACTGGATTGGGATCCCTTCCAACAGCATTTGACCTCAGGGACAAGAAACGCCTGGCCCCTCGCGTTCCATTTTCCCGCCTGCTCGAAGCCGGATATATCAAACCGGGGGAAGCCCTCTATTTCAAGGAGGATCCCCAGCTGACGGCGATCGTCAAACCCAACGGCATCCTCCAGTACAACAACTTCGAAGGCTCCATCCACCAGACAGCGAAGCATCTACTGGAGGGTAAAAGGGCTAATGGCTGGCTCTACTGGCATGTCAGAGATTCCAGAGGAAATTTTCGCTCGATAGATGACCTGCGCGAGGCTTATCGAGAAGCACAGCGAAAACCTGACGAAGAAACGCAGGATTCATAACCAACTCAATTAGAATGGACCTCCCATCATGAAAATCCGCGCCATCACTTTTTTTGACAATCCGGGCAGCACAATTCAGGAAACTTTCATAGAGCGAGCCACACAGTTCGTCATGCGGTGTCGGGCTGCGTTCAAGGATGCTGAACTGGAAGTTCAAACCATCCGGTTTGCCTCGCCGCCGTTTCCGCTCTTTCTCAAAGACCTGTCCTCCCCGGAGCAGATAGCTTATGCAGTCCACCTTGAAAGCATCCTGACCGGTTCAGGTTATGAATACATCTCCCTCGGTCCCGCCCTGCCCGAGTATCCCGCCAGCTATCAGCTGATCCCGGATTTGATCCAGGCCACCAACGCCACATTCTGCTCCGGAGTGATGGCTGGACCAGCTGGCGTGTCTCTTCCTGCAGTAAGAGCGTGCGGGCAGGCGATCCACAAATTAGCTCCCCAGGATCCCAATGGCTTTGCGAACCTGTATTTTGCTGCCCTTGGCAATGTTCCCCCTGGAGCACCATTTTTCCCGGCCGCCTATCACAGCGGGGGAGTTCCAGAATTTGCGGTAGCTGTGGAAGCTGCAGATCTGGCGCTGAGCGCATTCAAGACAGCCGAATCTTTCCAGGACGCCAGGCAGAGACTGATCGGCGCTATCGAAGAGGCAGCTGATGAGATCTCTCACACTTCAGAAAAGGTTGAAAGGTCAACTGCTGCGATTTATCGGGGAATCGATTTTTCTCTGGCACCTTTCCCCGATCCAGCCCTGTCGATAGGTGCTGCCCTGGAAAGTCTGGGAATACCGCGTTTGGGACTGCACGGCAGCCTAGCAGGAACGGCCTTCCTAGCAGACTGTATCGACCGGGCGAATTTTCCCCACACCGGTTTCAGTGGGCTGATGCTGCCGGTAATGGAGGACACGATATTAGCAGAGAGAGCCGCTGGAGGCAGCCTATCGGTTAAGGATCTGCTGCTCTATTCAGCAGTTTGCGGTACAGGGCTGGACACAGTTCCGCTGCCCGGCGACTGCACTCCGGAGGAAATCAGCAGCCTGCTAACCGACCTAGCCGTCCTGTCGCTGCGCCTGGATAAACCTCTCACCGCGCGGTTGATGCCAATTCCTGGAAAAAAGGCGGGCGAACCGACTGATTTTGATTTTCCCTTCTTCGCTAACAGCAGAATCCTGCCACTGGAATCAACGGAGTTGGGCGGTTTATTCTCCGGGGGAGAATTTCTGGATATCCGAGCACGTTCCGGCAGGGCTGATTGAGGAACTTTCCGTGCGGGCGTATTAGATTTTCCGGACCAAGTCCCTGACCACCTCAATTCGGGCTATTGCCAGGCCAGGGAGCGCGTCCAGCGGATAGAACGGCCCGCAGCCTTCCACTCCCAGGTATGCTGAAGCACTGCTAGAACTCTCGTAAAGATACTGTCCCCCATTACCCCGCTGGACAACCACAAATTCACAATTATAATGACCCAGATCCGCTGTCATCTCCCAAATATCTGTGGTGACGCCCTGGTAGAGACTTCTCAAGCCTGCTTCGCTGGGTAAGAAAGCAGTGATTCCAGTCACCAGTGCCGGGATATCACCCAAAAAAGCGGGATCCAGATAGGAATTACCCGGATCCAGGGTAATGGTGGTATAACCACGTTCGCGGAAAACAGCAGGAAGCAGATTGTGAGACAGATAATCCAGCGGGCAGATGTGCACTCCGGTTGCAGCCAGGAATGTGTCCGGGATGTCCATCTCCAATATGGCGGTTTCCTTTCTTCTTCGCCGGCTGTCAACGTCCACGATCCGGTCAGGCAGGCTTACCAGTCCAGAGGGAAAAGAGGCACCCAAGCGCGTCAAATGCGGTATTGGGCGGGATGTCTCCCGAGCAGAACCAGCTTCTTGAATGATGCAGGTGCGGACGTCCAAAGGTTGGGGAAGGATGACGACACCGCTGGTATCAATTCGCAGCCTGGCGAATCGATCTAACCAGGCCTGGGGATAATCTTCTCCCACCCGGGCAGATATACCCGGTGGATGTTCATTCTCCCACACCAGATATCCGGCTGCGGCGTAAAGCGCACTGCCTCCCGGTTTGTCAAGAATCCATTCTTGGTTTGTTAAGAGAGTATATTCCCGGCGCAATTCCCCCACGATCACATCCCTGGGAGAGGGATAACTGGAAGCCATGATAGGTCAACCAGGGAAGTTCTATTTGCCCAGTGTGGAAACCTGCCTCAAAAAGGCAACAACCGTGCCGCCCAGTTTGATGCCATCTCCAGCGGTGAGCTGGAAATCCTCGCCCTCTTCAACCCGTTTCATAAGCATATATCCAGCGCTCGCACCGGTGATGGCACCTAAAATGGCGCCCAGAACGATGTAAAAATTGTTATTGCCTTGTTTTCCCTGTTCATCAGCATTCATAGCAGCAATCCACCTTTCTTAATCTAGTTGAATTTCCTGATCAGCCCGGGGTTTTTTCCTTTTAAAGCCGGCCATCCAGGAAGCTGGTTCGATTACCATTCGGGCTGAGTTTTTAGAGACCATGCCGGCAGCCTGGCGGATTTTTTCCAGGATGGTCAGTACGGGCGCGGTCATTTTGGGGATCAAGTCCATGATCTTGGTAATCGCATAGATCATTCCCGCCAGGATCAGTCCGATCAGCAGGGAAAAGAACAGTACCGGGATCACCAACAGGACGGTTGAGATCTCTGCAAAACGGGAAACATTTCCCGGACCCGCAGAGAGAACGAACCAGAGCCCGGCCAGGACGATGAGGACCGCTCCCAGCGAAGTAGGCAGGATAATCTGCCAGAAATTCGAACCGGCGGGGTACTTCTTTTTTTCTTCCATGGTAACGATATTGTAGCATGGAAATGAACTCGATTCTGCCCGAGAGATTGGAAATCATTCCGATAAGCCAATATGGATTATTCTCACTAACTTCCAACCAATAATTTATAATCAGACCAGGGAGGAAAGGGAATCATAGATATCACCCCTGTCGGGAAAGCAGTCCATCATCAAGATCCGTCAGCCAGCACCCAGCCTTCCAGGGGTAACTCACAGAAACGACCACTCACGAAGGAATGGATTCCATGAAACGCTATTTCCAAAAACCAAAAACTGTTGGACAGCCCCCGGGGTCTTTGATCTTCCATCAGGAAGGCGA
>JARROG010000351.1:0-2033 GCA_037384185.1 Anaerolineales bacterium
GGCCGGCGGAAAGGCCGAGCCGTTGATTGCGATTCCCTCGATATGCGCCTCAATCCAGGCCGTTGGCATCCTCCAGCCGGATGAGCATGGGCTTTTCCTCCACCACGTCCAGGGCCGCGATCCGGCGGAAGGCCTCCTGCACATCGGCTTCCCGGGCTTGATGGGTCAGCATGACCACCGGCACGGACCCTGTGGATTTGCGGCCTTTCTGCTGCACGGACTGGATGCTGATGCCGTATTCGCCCAGGATGCCGGCGATGGTGGACAGCACTCCCGGCTGGTCCTTGGCGGCAAAGCGGAAGTAATAGTGGGCCACCAGGTCGTCCATGGTGATAACCAGGTCCAGATCCATGCCCATATCCAGCCCAAGGTTGCGTTCTTCATCATTGCGGATGTACAGTTTTCCCTGAAGTTCACCCCCCATTGCCCGCAAAGCACAGGCTGCCAGCACTCCTTCCGGAGTGCCGCCGATGCCCAGTAGAACGTCAATCCCCGATTCGGGCAGGCAGGTCATTAAGGCAGCTGCTACATCCCCGTCTGGAATGAGTCGGATCCGGGCTCCGATCTCGCGCACCTTGTTGATCAGCTCATCATGGCGAGGACGCTGGAGCATGATCACAGTGACATCTTTGATGTGTTTTCCTTCCGACTTGGCGATGATCTCCAGATTGTCCTCCAGGGGAGCTTCAATATCGATCTTCCCTGCTGCTGGGGGACCGACTGCTATTTTGTCCATGTAAACAAAGGGACCCGGGTTGAACATTGATCCCCGGGGGGCAATCGATACCGTGGCAATCGAGTTCAGGAATCCGTTCGCCAGGGGACGGGTGCCGTCGATAGGATCGACTGCCAGGTCAACCAGGGGTGGTTTACCAGTACCGAGCACCTCTCCGTTGAACAGCATTGGCGCTTCATCTTTCTCGCCCTCGCCGTTCACCACCACTCCTTCCATATCAATTGAATTCAGCACCAGGCGCATGGCGTCTACAGCAGCTTTATCTGCGACCTCTTTCTGGCCGCGGCCCATGAACCTGCCGGCAGACAGAGCTGCAGCCTCGGTGACGCGGACGAGTTCCAGAGCCAGGTTGCGGGTTGGTTTTTCTGAGTTCATGAGGACCTCATTTGATGAACAGGTGGAGGATTAGGTAGTAACCGATCGGTGCAGCCCAGACTAGGGAATCCAAACGGTCGAAGATGCCGCCATGGCCGGGGAGGATGGTGCCGGAATCTTTTTCAGCCGCCTGCCGCTTAATCATGCTTTCAGTCAGGTCGCCTAGCGGGATGAAGGCAGCGATTGCCAACCCCAATAAGGCGGCTTCCAGGACTGAGATCGTGATCCCGGCCTGAAAAGATCGGTTGTAGAGGATGATTAATAAAGGGCTGCTCAGGATGCCAGCCAAAACGCCGGCAAAATAACCTTCCCAGGTCTTATGGGGACTGGTCTTGGGAGCCAATTTGTGTTTTCCCCAGGTGCTGCCAACCAGGTAAGCCGCGGTATCGGCAATCCATACCGTGGGAAGCACCACAAAGGTCCACCAGCGACCGTTCTCCAAGCCCCGGAGTGAGATCAAGTAAGAGCCAAGGAAGCCGACATAGATCAGAATGCTCAGGGTGGCGCCGAAATCTACAGCAGGGTGTGTGTCGCGGCGTTCAAAATCAAGGATATGGTACGCTGCAGCCAGCATGGTCAATGCGGCCAGCAGACCAGCTAAGTAATTGAAATCAAATACAGCGCGGGCCACGGCCAGTATCACAACACCTCCTAAGACCAGAATAAGAGGTGTGTGTAGATTGATTTTTTTCAACAAGCGGGAATATTCCCAGGCCGTGACCGCCAGAAGAAGGACAATCAGGGCTTGATAGGTATAGCCCCCCAGATAAATGGCTGCCAGAGCAAGCGGGGTGATGATTGCGGCGACGAGGGTTCGTTGGCCCATCATGGGGATTTATTCTTCCTTTGCTTTTTTTATTTCACCATATCGGCGTTCTCGCTCGTTGAAGGCTGATAGGGCTTCATACAAATTTTCCCTGCC
>JARROG010000352.1:0-2031 GCA_037384185.1 Anaerolineales bacterium
GAGAAGGGGAACCTAATTGAGTGGAACCTCCGAGGGCAGAGGGCCTTGGAGGTCTCCAAACTCGTTATGGGGAAGGCACCGGATCATACCCCAGCTCGCGCAGAGCCTGAGCGATCACTTCTGCTCCCAAAGCGTTGGGGTGCACATTATCCTTTGTATACCCCAGCTCGCTGTCGGGATCGATATCCCAATTGGGCCCATTCCAGGCGAGGGATACCTCCGCAACCGGAATGTTCATGTTGTCGGCAGCCTGGTGGATGGCAGCATTGTAATTGGCCCAGCAAGACTTACATTCTTCGTAATTACCTTCTTCCATTCGCTGATCAATCAACGGATAATAGGCGTCAAAAGCCCGAATGATGGTTGGCTGTCCGCCCCGCAGCTCCAGCATGCGCTGATAGATGGTTTCGATGTGTGTAATGTAGGTGCTGAAGATCTCCGGGTCACAATCTTTGACATATGCCCCGGTACTTGCAACACAGGCCCAGTCTCCCGGGTGATCGGGATTGACCGAGCCCTCCGGGTTTCCATAGAAAACGATCAGCTCCGCTTCGGCGACATAGTCCGGCATCTTTTCCAGAGTCATGCTGGGGCCGTCGTACTGGCCGGTCAGGGCCAGGTAAATGTCCCCTGCGGGCAGCCCCCCAATCCATTTATCATTGACATTTATGGTCTTACCAGTATCCTCCGCAACCATCCCGGCGTAGATATCAGCTACGCCCCAGCCGCTGGAGTCCGAGATCCACAGCAGGTCCCATTCTTCCAGGTCATCCAGTGAGGATTTCTCATTAGCTCCAATTGAAGGGCTGCAGGCAGCCAGGACCAGCGCCATCCCGAACAGCAACAATACAAGTAAACCAGGTCGGTTCCAGGTATCCATGCTATACATTCTCCTTTGATTTATTTGATCCAGCCACATTGAATGAGGTCATCAGCGTAGTACATGGTTTTCTGGGAGCCGATCAGCCCATCCGAATCCGGGGTGAGGATCACCGCTACCTGGACCGAACAAGCTTTACCCAACAGAGGCTTCGCGGTGACTTGATAGATGCCCCCGTGGGACGGCAGCAGATCCGGTTGGGTTTCGTCATCGCTCTCAGAAAAGGTGTAAAGCAGCTCCCAGGTGGCATTGGGGTGATCCTTGAAAAATCCAGCAGCGTATTGGCCGATCTCATCCGTTCCGGCAGCGGTGATTCCGAACAAGGAATCATCCAGCAGGGCATCTTCGGCATAGAGTCCTGCCACCTCCTGGGAATCCCCGCTGGACCAGGCAGCCCCATAATCCTCCAGTAAAGTGGTATTAATTGGTGAAAAACCAAAATTCTCATCATAGAACAAACGCCAATAGGAGATCTGATCGCCCTGGATATCCACCAGGTCAAACTCTCTGCCTGGTTCCTCTTCAGTAAATCCCATCACACCCCAGTTTACCCAGGTACCCAGGCAATCCGAGGCAGAGATATAGGTCCTTCCGGCTTCCATTTCCCAATCACTGAAGTACATCAGCATCGTCCTGGCCATTCCCAGGACATCATCGATGCCAATATAAGCCGGACCCCCATCATAATGGACAATATCCTCCGTATAGACCTTCCCGATGCGATCGATATCTCCCGAACCCCAGGCATCAACTTGCTCCGTATAGACCTCCCGGCAGGTGTCCGCCTTGCTGAGCAGGTCAGATTTTTCCGGAGCAGTTCCAGTGAGCGCTGTACCCTGGCAGGCGCTGAACAGGATCATTAACAGGACGATCAGTGACCAGAGACCTGTGGCTTGCTTCTTCATGATGCTCTCCTTTTCATTTTTTTATAAAAGAAATCCAAGTTGGAATCGAGATCTGTATCATATATTTTTTATTATTCTGGACAACTTGCCCTAATAAGCTGAACTGCATCCACAGCTGCGGCGAATGATCAGCTCTGTTTTAATGGCGGTTGTCTTGCGGGACGGTTTCTTTCCTTCCAGCAGGGCCATCAGGCGCTCAAGGGCCAGCTCCCCCATCCGGGCAGCCGGCACCGCAGCCGTGGTCAA
>JARROG010000353.1:0-3120 GCA_037384185.1 Anaerolineales bacterium
CTCAAGGGCTTTCTCCGCCAAGAAAGGAGTAACCGTCTCCGGCTTATCGGCCAGGATATTGAAGACACTCCGGGCGCTTTCCCACTCTTCCGGATCCTTACCTTCATATTGTTTCAGGACCAGGTCAGTCATGACCATCCCCGGGCTGAGGGCACCAACGATCAGGCCGGTTCCCTCCACCTCTGCCGCCAGGCTGTCCGTGAGGTAATTCAAGGCTCGTTTCGAGGTGCCATACAGGGTCAAGCCCTCCACCCGCCGGCCATCACTCCCCAGGCCTTCCATATTGTAGAATGCTCCCCTGCCCTGCTCAAGAAATCCCGCCAGCGCCACCTTGGCGCCGTACATGGCGCCAGTAATATTGGTGCTGACTAGGCTGGAGATCTGCTCCTCATCCAGCTCCCAGAATGGGGACTGCGGGGTGGCTATGCCTGCATTGTTGATCCAGATATCTACCTGACCAAACTGCTCGACTGCAAAATCCCAGAGAGCCTTGACCTGCTGGTACTGGGTCATATCGCAGGGACAGCCAATCAGGCGGTCAGACGGGTAGGTACGGGAGAGCTGAGCGACTGCCCGATCAACGCTCTCCTGGGATCTCCCGTTGATAACTACCCGCTGGCCCAATTTCAGAAAATTCTCCGCCAATCCGAACCCGATTCCCCGGGTGCTTCCAGTGATCACAATTGTCTTCAACATCCACCTCGTCTTGCTGAGTTTCTTATATTGTAGTACAGGTCCGGACCAGCATCCACTATCGTTAATCGATCAGCAAATATCGATTAAAAAGGACTTGCAATCGCCGGGATGATGATCCGAAAACAGATTGGAATCAAGGCTATCCACGGACAGAATTTTACAGGCCGAGATTGACAAATTAAACCCACCATAGTACACTATTTGCCGTCCTGGCGAGGTAGCTCAGTGGTAGAGCAGGGGACTCATAAGCCCTTGGCCGTCGGTTCAATCCCGACCCTCGCCATTCACAGATTAAGAAGGGAAATAGCATGCTCAAAAAGAGCGTGCTATTGTTTTATTAAGCAAGCGGGTACACCTGGACCTCTAGATTTCTCGTAATTGTAGGGAATCAATCGAAAGGGAAAGAAAATTCAACCCTGCCTCAGGGAGAGAGGTTGCAGGGAATGCAAAAACTATCATTCGGGCAATTGACCAAGCAAGCGTTATTTTCACAGCTATTGGAATAAGCGTTTGCTTTGCACCATCCGTATCCAGGACGCTCGACTGGATCAATTTCCCTTCCAAAAGCCCAGGCGCTCCATAAGAACCCATAAGGCCCGGTCAGGCTGTACTTGAACGCAAGCTGAAGGCGGGTTTGATGTTTGGGATCTCTCCTGACCCAGGCCAGATCAGGATCTGATCCACTTCCGTCAGACACCAGGACGCTTTCATAACCATCTTGAAAACTATCAATTTCCTCCATATAAAGGGGAAATAAACCACCCACATCTTTGTTATCATCAGCATACACGCTGACACCATCAGTTGTCCAATTATTATCAGGTGGAATCTCAGCTGTGATCAGATAGTCTCCCCTTCCATTGTGATCCACATCCAACTCAATAGCGTACTGAGCCCTGCCTTCAACTGGCAGTCTTTCAGCCAGGAGGAAGGTGATATAAACCCACTCGTCTCTCACTTCTAGATTGACCTGGTAAATATCCAGATCTCCACTATAAAGCATTAATTCTTTTGAGAACGGTCTTTCAAACCGGGACCAGGCGTAATCATCTCCGATGGTAGATTTCGTGTCCGCTAATTCCACAGATAATGTATCCCGGACGTAAGTTTGTAAATAATATGGTGCTCCAGGAATCATGTCTGGAAAAACTTCATTTGGGGTTGCAGTTGACAAAGGAGTCTGGGTCGGGTGGGGCGTAAGTGAAAGGGCAAGATACTCTTCTGTAGCTTGCTGGGCTTCTTCCGTTCCTCGTGTATCCTCAACCTCTTGAAGAAAAGCTTGCCTGGTGATGGTGGAAACAATGTCAGCCTGGATTTGGCTATCTAATTCATCCCCTTCATTGGAATCAACACTCATGCAAGATGACAGAACAGTCATCAAGCACAAAAGCATCGACAATCGCAGCCTCAGAGCTGGAAGAGGTGGCGCGGCTATCCACCGATTACACTTCACAACACGACTGGCCGGAGAGTATACGCCCTTAGTAAAAAGGGTCTTCGGAATACGTCGGGCAGGGATTTGATCCCCTCGACGATTCGCGGCGCGTAGGCCATGGTTTGGCCAATATGCAGGCCCGTGCTGATGGCCTGGGCGGCAGCTTCAAGGTGAATGCTGCTCCCGGCGAGGGCACGACAGTCACCCTTCGCCTGCCCGGCTAAAAAGACTTTCCCGCTTACGCTCATTCTCCAAAGCGCTGGGTTCCCTTCAGTGAATTTACCCGCCGCATCCAAATAACTTTCTGGAAAAAGCACTCTTTGGGGCGCAAAACCACCATGATATCCCCTCAGTGGATGACAGATGTCCAAACTTCGGATGACATTTGTCACTGAGAGATTTTGCCGCTGGGGCGTATACTGAGACCATGGTTGATGCGCTTGAAGCCGGGCGAGAAGAGAATAAGGCAAATTCTCTCGCGAATCAGGTACTGATGGAATCAGACGTCCTTCCTGGGAATGAGCCCAGAATCCGCGTGATGATTTGCGACGGTCACGAAGCCGTGCGCCGCGCGCTGCGCATTCGTCTGAGCGTGCCCGAACACCTGGAGATCATCGGCGTCTGCGGTGAACCGGTTGAAGCGAGCGATCTCATTCGCATAGCGCGACCGGATATTGTACTCCTCGGTTTGCACAGATCCTCGGATACGGAGATGGCCCGGGTCGTTCAGTTTGTTGCCGACATGTCAAGCAGCGCCATCAATGTGGTGATACTTGCGCCATACGTAGATGCCGTCGAGCGCGAAATACTGTTGGGAGCCGGCGCTCAGCGCTATCTCTTGAAGCACATCAATTCGGACCAGCTCATCAAATGCATCCGGCCCCACATGGGCATAGGTGAAAGTACCAACGCAAATGATGGCGTCGTAGGCATCGCTGGGCACTTTGAGGTTTTCGTTCATGTCGGCCTGAAAAAGATTGCGGTAGACG
>JARROG010000354.1:0-2006 GCA_037384185.1 Anaerolineales bacterium
ACACGACAACCCTGGTTGTCCCTCAGGGTTCGGTCCTTAAATACCGCTATACCCGCCAGAACCAATATGCGGTGATAGAACACACCCAGATCGACGAACAGGTCCGGTATCGCCTGGCAATCATTGATAATCCCCAAGAGATCAAGGATGTAGTCAGTAAATGGTCGGACACTTCCTATTACTGGTCAGAACCTGGCAGGATCTCGGGAGTGATCCGGGACGCGGACACCGGTCAACCAATCCCGGGCATGCTGGTGAATGCTGGCGGTGTTCAGGCGTTCACTTCAGCCTCTGGTTCTTATATGCTGCCTGGACTTCCACCCGGTGTCCACAACCTGGTAGTCTATGCTCCAGACGGAAGCTACACAGCAATCCAGCAAGGAGCTGAAGTAGCTTCCCAGGCAAATACTGAAGCCAACTTATCCATCAGCCCTCGGCAATATGTGGACATTACTTTTGTAGTCTCAGTACCCATCGGAACTCCTGAGAACGGTTTGCGGCTGGTCGGGAATCTCTATCAGCTGGGCAATACGTTTGGAAATCTTCCAGGTGGTATGAACACGATTCCCGCCAGGGAGCCCAGATTGGTATCCGCTGGAGAGAACATCTACGGCGTTATCCTCTCGCTACCAGTAGGAGCAGAAATCCGGTACAAGTACACCCTGGGGGACGGGTTCTGGAACGCTGAACATGACCTGACTGGTGATTTCCTAGTGAGGAGATTGATCGTACCAGACCACCCGATCCAGGTAGAGGACCATGTCGACAGCTGGGAAACTGGAGATAAGGCATCGATCACCTTCGATCTGTACACACCGGAGAACACTCCTGAAAACGAGGAAATCTACATCCAGTTCAATCCTTACGGCTGGACAACTCCCCTGCCAATGACAAAATTAGCACCCAATCACTGGGTTTTTATCTTGTTTTCTCCCTTTGACATTCTTTCCGACCTCTCTTATCGTTACTGCCGCGAAGGTCAATGCGGGATAGCTGACGATATTGCTACGCCAGGAAATCAGACATCCGGACGGGCGGTAAAGCCCAGCGCGGAACCCCAATACATCGCTGACAGTGTAGAGGAATGGATCTGGCTCGCAGCTGAGGTACAAGAGGAGACTGCTCCACTCCCCGCAATCGATTCCCGCGGAAAAGAATTCGTCACCGGAATCGAGCTCATGCCGGGACAGCAGGCTGGAGATTCTGAACAGATGATGAAAACCATCGACGAGATCGCCAGCGAGCACCAAGGCTTGCTGATCCTGAGCCCAACCTGGTCCTTTACCCATCAAAATCCTCCTGTGATCGAGCCCGATCCCAACCATGATCCACTGTGGTTTGACCTGGAGGCACTCAGCAGGGAAGTCTCGTCCAAGGGTTTGGACTTGGCGATCCATCCCCAGCCTCAATTTCCTGGAGATATTGATGAGTGGTGGGAAAGTGCCCCACGAACCTTCAGCTGGTGGAATAGTTGGTTTGATCAGTATCATGCCTTTGCAGTCCATTTTGCGGAAGCGGCTGAAACACAGGGCGCTGGGATCCTGGTGCTGGGCGGTGATTGGCTCACTCCTGCCCTTCCCGGCGGTAGATTAGCCACTGGTGAACCCTCGGGGGTTCCAGCGGATTCCGACCTGCGCTGGAGTGAAATTCTCTCTGACGTCCGAGCTCATTACTCAGGGAAAATTGCCTGGTCAATGAGTCTTCCTGTTGGAAATAAACCCCAGTATCTGGACCAGGTTGACCAGATCCAGCTGATGTGGATTCCATCCCTGGACATCGGGCCAGAGGCAGATCTTGAGGAATCTATCAACAGTGCCCAGCAATCACTGGCAGGAGAAGTTGCGAATTTCCGGAATTCCTGGCTAAAAGGCAGCCAAAAAGAGCTGGTGATAAGTATTGCTTATCCTTCAGTATCTGGATGGGATCCCACCTGCAGCCAGACAGCGGAAGACTCGTGCTATTCCCTGGATGAGCTCATGGTACCGGCTCCAGAAATTCCTGGTCTG
>JARROG010000355.1:0-2891 GCA_037384185.1 Anaerolineales bacterium
AGGACACCATAGATGGGAGGTTGTGGGGAATCCGTGAGGTTGGTTTTTCCAGCTCTGCAAGCTCACCCAGCAGGCCTAGTTTTTTCACCTGGGCCACTGCTTGGGTGCGGTTGCTCACGCCCAGCTTGGCGTAGATCTGGCGGTTGTGCCATTTGACCGTATTGAGGCTGAGGTGCAGCTGGTGGGCGATCTGCTTGTCCACCGTGCCTTGCGCCAGCAGGTCCAAAATCTCCTGTTCTCGGTCAGATAGGTTCTCGTTCAATAATGCCTTAACCATTCTTTTCCCATTCTTAAGCGTGGTGACAACCATTCCAGTTTTTCGCTATCCTACAGGTACACAAATCGAGCCCCTTCTCAGGAGGAAGTCATGGCCCCCATGTTATATTACGAAACCAGTAAATCTCGACAGCAAGAATTGATCCGCGAAGCAGAACACGAACAATTGGTCAAACAGGCTCTGGCCAACCAGCACACAGCCCTGGACCGGGTGCAGACCTCCCTGGGCAAATTCCTAGTCAAATTTGGCAGCCGGCTTCAAGATGTTGCCAAACCTCAGGGAGAGACCCTGAAACAAACCTCACATTAACGCCAATATCCCAGGGTGCAGACCAACTGCACCCCTGCAGTTTAACAAAACAAACACCGGATAAGAGCTGGGTCCGGTGTTTGTTGAGAGTGTCGATTCAGGTATTTTCGATTGAGTCTCTTGTGAATTTAATATAACATTGCAGTCATGAAAAATCAAATAGACTGGATGAGTTTATTGGTCCACTCCTTGACTCGTAAAGGTCCTACACTTCAGGCAACGATTCCCGCGCCCTATCCCACCGCTCCAACGGCTGTCCCTGGGCGTTGATGACGTCGGGAAATACTTTGCTGGGAACGGCAAACAGGGGACGGTGGGATGAATATTATGGAGAACTGCTCTCCTTCCAACCAATATCAGACGGCGATTTGATAGTAAAATATCTTCAGACCAAGCTCAGCAGAGGACGCCATGAACAATCCCAAACGCCAACGGAGAGTCTGGATCCAAATCATCCTGGTCATCGTTATCGGACTGGTCGTGTCTTTCCTCAGTGGGGATTTCGAGCTCAATAGAGAACAAGTCGCCTGGGATTCGCTGGAGATTGAAACCATCTTGAGTTATCTTAACAGCGGCCTGATAATAGTCTCCCTGGCCCTGGGACTCGTTGCCATCTTTTATCTCTCTCTGCGGGGGAAAGAGGACTGAAACTCGATCGGGGGAAATCCAGATCACAAATCGCGTAGAAATTGCCGGATAGGGGAAAACTTTCTGACTAGGACCACAACGATGATAATTACCGGTGGTCTCAACTTTCCAATTATTGTTTTTTTCGCTGGTTAAACGGCAGTTCCTTCCCTAAGATTTCCACTCCCCACAACATCTATAAATCAATAGACGACAACACAAATCAGCCGTGAGGACCATATGAAAAAGATCTGGATGGCTGGGTTGCTGGGTTTCCTGCTGGTTGGCTGTATGGCTGCTCCCAGTTCGGAAAACACCCAGACCAGCCTGGAGGATAATCTGATGACCGAAAATTTGAGACCAAGCGATCAAGAAAACACCCCTCTTGCTGCAGACAAGCTGCCCGGCCAACTGCTGTTTGATTTCCAGCCCGGGGACCCAGCCTGGGGAACCGTGGATGACCGGGTGATGGGCGGCGTATCACAGGGAGCCAGCCGGGTGCTGGATGACGGCACTTTGTTATTTGCCGGGATCATGTCGCTGGACAATAATGGAGGGTTTTCTTCCGTGCGCTCAGCCTGGAACCCGATTGACCTGACCGGGAAGGACGGTCTCCTGCTGCGGGTGCTGGGTGACGGTAAAATCTACCGCCTGCGCATCCGCACTACGGAGACCGGGGGGGAGATAGCCTACAACAGCTTCTTTGAAACCAAGTACGGCCAGTGGATCACCGTGTACATCCCCTTTGAAACCATGGTGCCCACCCTGCGTGGGTTCCAGGTTCCGGGTTCCAGGTTCCAGCCGGCCAGCTCGATCCAGCAGCTGTGAGCTCCCTGGGGCTGATGCTCAGCGATAAGCAGGAAGGTGAATTTGCTCTGAAAGTCGACTGGATCCGGGCGGTGGCAGAGCCAGAGATTTTCCCGGACGGTCCTCCCGCCGGGGAAGGATAGAGCAATCGCAAGCTAAGGAAATCCGGAATAACAGTCTGCCATCCGCTGGTTGATGAATCAGCTATTTCCAGCGTCTTCGCGAGCTGTGAAAGGATCTCGCTTCGCGAGGGACCGGTTGTTTGCTTCGCAAACGACGGAGGACGGAGGACCGGATTGGTGATCAGTTTTCAGTCGTCAGTGTTGTGGAAACTCCATAGTAGTCTGTCATTTAACAGGAGCGGACTTAAGGGAGCGACCGCGGCCGTTTTGTCTGGGCTTTAGGTAAACTCTACCTGAGCAGATGGGTTGGATCATCATTGATAATTTTCCAGTTTGCCAAGGGTTCAATATCAGATTAGCGGGACTCATTTATTTTTGCTCTCAAACAAAACCTGCAGTCCCACCTTGAATTCCCGTTAATGATCTACGTCAGCTATAATCCAACAAACAGACTTAACCCAAGGACGCCATCATGACTCATTCTAACAGGAAGAGAAGCCTGGCTGGCATTGCCTTACTGATCTTTGCGCTCTCCCTGGGAGGCCTGGGTATTTTCTATCACCAGCTCCCATCCCAGCTGTTTGACGCACCGCGCTGGATCTTCTTCCTGCTGGCTCTTCTGCTTGGATTTGGGTCTGGTTTGGCGTTTTTAGGCCAGGATCACCCCCTGTCGAACCTCCTGGCAGCCGCAGTGTGGCTGTTATTTGAATTGGTAGGCGCTTGGGCAGCACTGATCAGCCCTCTGGAAG
>JARROG010000356.1:0-1994 GCA_037384185.1 Anaerolineales bacterium
TCCGCCATCAGAAGCGGTTCAAAGCTGAAGACGGCTCTAAAGGGGGAGCTAAGAACCAGACAGGGGCATCCGGGGAGGATTTACTAATCAAAGTGCCTCCTGGAACCATGGTGTTCGATCAAAAAAGCGGCCGTTTGCTGGGCGATTTGGTTGATGAGGGACAGAACTTGATTGTTTGCCAGGGAGGACGGGGAGGAAGAGGGAACACGCGATTTAAAACATCTACTAATAAAGCTCCCAGGATAGCAGAGAAAGGGGAACCTCCCGAAGAAAAAATCCTCCGCCTGGAACTGAAGCTGATCGCAGATGTAGGCATCATTGGTGTCCCTAACGCTGGAAAATCCACCCTGCTCTCTGTTGTCAGTAATGCCAAACCCAAGATTGCTGCCTATCCGTTCACAACGCTCCAACCGAATCTGGGTGTGGTAGAAGTCGACGACGAGCTGCAAATGGTGCTGGCAGACATCCCTGGTTTGATCGAAGGGGCTCATAAAGGGGAGGGATTGGGCCATGATTTCCTTCGCCAAATCCAGCGCACCCGGGTGCTGATCCACTTACTGGATGGCTTGTCCGAAGAACCCGTTCTTGATTTTGCTCAGATCAACTCAGAATTAGCCTTGTTCGATCCTGCGCTGGGAGAAAAGCCTCAAATCGTTGTGCTCAATAAAATGGACCTCCCCAGTGTAGTGGAAAAATGGCCTGGAGTGCAGCAGAAATTGAAAGAAAAGGGCTACCAGGAAATTTATGCGATCTCTGCCCTGACCCGGGACGGACTGAAACCGGTGCTGTATCGGGCAGCTCAACTGCTGGAAGAAACACCGGAGTATGTTTACCAGACTCCTTCAGAAAACGACTCCTCAGGACTGCCAGTTTACCGCCTGGAAAGTGATCCTCAAGATTATCTGATTCTCAAGACTGACCGCGGCTGGAGGTTGACCGGAGAGGCCTTGGAGCGCGCTGCTGCTATGACTTATTGGGAACATTATCAATCTGTGCGACGCTTTCAAAGAATCCTGGAAGCAATGGGGATAGACCAGGCGCTGCGTGAGGCGGGAGTCCAACCGGGAGAGTCAGTCTACATAGGTGAGCATGAGTTAGAGTGGCAGGAGTGATGGAACGGCAGCGGGTAGGCTATTTTGGCGGCACTTTTGATCCCCCTCACCTGGGCCATACAATTCTAGCCCAGGAAGTATGCTATCAGCTGGACCTTGATTGCCTGTATTGGCTGATCACCCCAGACCCTCCTCATAAGCAAGGGACATCCATCACGCCAGTCCAAGATCGTTTGAGGATGGTGGAAAGGATCGTCAACCGGGTACCATATTTTATGATCTCCCGTCTAGACCTTGATCGCCCGGCACCTCATTATGCGGTGGAGAGTGTGGAAATTGCCCGGAAGTTAAATCCGGACAGTGAATTGATCTACCTGATGGGAGAAGATTCCCTGCTGGATCTACCGGATTGGCACCAGCCTGTCCAATTCCTGGCAGCTGTCGACCTGCTGGCAGTCGCCCCACGACCGGGTGTGGAAGCCAAGCTGGAGGAGATAGAGCCGCGTCTTCCGGGAATAAGCCAGAAGACAGTCTTACTGCAGGATGTGATGGTTGAGATCTCTTCCAGCGTTATCAGGAATCGTATTCGATCTGGAGCGCCTTACCGACATTTTCTGGACGACCAGGTGGCAGACTATCTCTTCGAACACAAACTTTACCTGGATTAATTGGACTACACGGCTGACCGACTGAAAGGTAATAACAATGGACTATAAAACTCTAATTTCGACCAAGGGGCTGCAGGAACACCTGGGTGATCCAGCTCTAACAATCCTGGACTGCAGGTACTATTTGGATGAGCCAGAGCAGGGGCATCAAGAATACCTGGAAGCCCATATTCCAGGAGCTATCTATGTACATATGGATCGGGATCTTTCAGGTGAGATTGTCCCCGGGAAAACAGGACGTCACCCTCTGCCTGACAGCCAAACATTCGCAGAC
>JARROG010000357.1:0-1979 GCA_037384185.1 Anaerolineales bacterium
CAGAGATTAGAGGACTTTTACGCCGATCATCCTGCCTGAGATCGCCCTGAATAGCGCGTTGGGCACGAGCAGTTTATACAATTGGATATATATGACCAAACAGGTAGCAATCTATCTCTATGATCAGGTGGAAGTCCTGGATTTCGCCGGGCCATACGAGGTTTTCACAACTGCTTCCCGGGTTTACCAACATCTTCATCCCCAGAAACCCATTCCATTCGCAGTGAAACTGCTTGCGGCGGAATGCAGTCCCGTGGAAGCCCGGGGCGGATTCAGGGTCCTGCCGGATTACCTTTACAGCGGGTGTCTGGAAGTCGATGTTCTGATAGTGCCGGGGGGAGTGGTCGATCAGGAGCTGGAACGGGATGAGCTTCTATCCTGGATAGCCGACATCAGCCGTTCCACAGAAATAACCGCTTCCATCTGCACCGGATCTTTCATCCTGGCAGCTGCCGGACTGCTTTCCGGGCTGCGCGCCACCTCCCACTGGGAGGATCTTGGGGCATTTTCCGAGATGTTTCCCGGGGTCAAAGTCGTCGATGACAGACGCTGGGTAGAAGAAGGCCGCCTGATCACCTCAGCCGGTATTTCCGCAGGCATCGATATGAGCCTCCAGATCGTTTCCCGACTGGAGGGTCGGGATCTGGCGGAGCGCACAGCCCGCCAGATGGATTACAGCTGGCAGTCCAGCCCATGATTGCCCACGCCAACCCGGGTCACAGCCCCACTCTTACATTCCCGGGCAGTACCTGGCAAAGCAATCTGGTCTCAAGATCTATGTTATTCTGGGTCCGACTCACGGACCCCAGAATGCTATAATAAAAATGGTTTCCTAATCCAAAACAAACTTCCCAAGGAGGTCCTTCGATGTCTGCCAATGGTCAGGGATTCACCCTCAGCGACGAACATAAGATGATCCAAAAAGCCGCCCGGGATTTTGCCGAGAAGGAGATCAAACCCATCGCGGCAGAATTTGATGAGAGCGGTGAATTTCCATCCGAAACAATCCGCAAGATGGGTGAAATGGGATTTATGGGCAATGAAGTGCCGGAAGACTACGGGGGAGCCGGGAGGGATACCTTGGCGTACGTGCTGGCCCTGGAGGAGATCTGCAAGGCGGATGCCTCGCACGGGACGATCATGTCAGTCAACAACTCGCTTTTTAATTACGGGCTGCTGATGTACGGGACAGATTATCAAAAAGAGACTTTCCTGAAACCGATCGCTTCCGGGGAAAAGATTGGCGCCTATTCCCTGACCGAGCCCATGTCCGGCTCCGATGCCAGCACCATGCGCAGTCGGGCAGTCCGCGATGGAGATGCATACGTCCTCAACGGCAGAAAATCCTGGGTGTCAGGCGGACCGGTAGCCGATTAAGTAGTGGTTTTTATGATGACAGACCCGGACGCTGGCCATCGCGGGATCAGCTGCTTCCTGGTCGATGCCACCCTGCCGGGATTCATCCGGGCAAAAAAGGAACCTAAGATGGGCATCCGGGCTTCAGCGACCAGTGAGCTGGTTTTCGAGGACTACCGCTGCCCGGTGAAGAACCGGCTCGGTGAGGAGGGCGAAGGATTCAAAATTGCCATGACCGTGTTAGATGCAGGTAGAATTGGAATCGCTTCCCAGGCGTTGGGGATCGCCGAAGCAGCTTACCAGGCTAGTGTAGCCTACGCCCAGGAGCGGGAAGCTTTTGGCAAGAAGATCGGCCAATTCCAAGGGATCAGCTTCAAGCTAGCGGACATGAAGACCCGCATTGAGGCATCCCGGCTGCTGATCCACCAGGCAGCTTATGCCAAAGAACGATTTAAAACGAACGGGGAGCGCTATACTCTGGAAGCTTCCATGGCAAAACTATTTGCCTCTGAAACTGCCAATTTCTGCGCCGACGCTGCGGTCCAGATCCACGCCGGGATGGGTTATTCCAAAGAACTGCCCATCGAGCGCTATTATCGCGATGCCAAGATCACCGAAATTTA
>JARROG010000358.1:0-2873 GCA_037384185.1 Anaerolineales bacterium
CAGCGTCGCGGCGATATCCTCGGCTTCAAAGAGCCTGATCAGACCGGCAAGTTTGTCGCTTTCTTTGATCAGATAGTAGCGCTGATCCACCGTGTCCACTGTCAATTCTTTTTGCTGGACCATCACTGTTTCAGGATCCTGCAGGTAAACTTCGGAAAGTTTGCGGATTTGGCCGGGAAGGGTGGCTGAAAAGAGCGTTGTCTGGCGGGCTGCCGGCGTTTCCTTGAGGATGGACTCTACGTCATCCACAAAACCCATGCTGAGCATTTCATCGGCCTCATCCAGGATGACGTTCTTAACGTGGCTGAGATCCAGAATTCCCTGACGGATCAAATCTTTCAGCCGCCCCGGTGTTCCGACCACCACATCCACGCCTTCTTTCAATCTCCGCCGGGACGTGCCGTAATGCTGACCTCCATAGACAGGCAGAACACTGACCTGAAGATGCCGGCCGTAATCCATAAAAGCGTCCGCGACCTGGATTGCCAGTTCGCGTGTGGGGGCAAGCACCAGGGTGGTGACTTCACTGATCTGGCTGTCTGTCATCAATTGATGGAGGATCGGGAAAGCAAAGGCTGCTGTTTTGCCGGACCCGGTCTGAGATTGGGCAAGCACATCTTTGCCCGCCAAAATCAAAGGAATTACCCGGGACTGGACCTCGGTGAGTTTATAAAAACTCAGTTCGCCAGCCCGCTGTACCAGGCCAGGGTGCAGGGGTAAAGTTGAAAATTCAGTCGTCATCAAAATCTCCTCATTCTAGCGTTTTGATAACTCTGAAGCTTCATCACCCTTGGGAAATGGATCTCTCCACCCGGAAAAATCAAGTTCACCCAGCCGCCTTGTTTTTGCCCCCTGCGGCAAGAAAAAAGCCCGTCCTGAAACAGACGAGCTGCCTATGGAATTTTCAAAACAATTATTAATGTATGCGGCTCAGTTTTACCTGAACCAACTGCGGGAGTATACCACCCCTGGTAGTGCCTGTCTATGGCAGCACTGAATGTCCTGGCTGCAGATTCATCCCCATACTGGTTCAAGCACTTAATAGGAAGATCTATGCTTGGGATTGCTTTGCTGTCCGTTTGTTAAATAGCAGGAGGACGGCCAGGTTCAAGGCAGCGGTGGCTGCCACTACAGTTGGCATCGCTGCTGCTTCCCACCCGGCCGGGCTCTGGCCGATCAGCCAGGGGAAGAACATGCCTCCCAGGCCTCCCCCGAACAGCATCCAGCCTGTGACTGAACCGGTGATCGTCAGCCTTTCTCCAGCGAGAGCGAGCAGGGTGGGAAAGATCGAGGCCATTGCCAGTCCGGATCCGATCGTACCCAGCCAGAGCAGGACTTCGGATCGCGGGTTGAGGAGGATCACGCCTACACTGAGCAGACAACCTGCCAGATCGAGGATCAGGATCTTGAACGGCTGTAAGCGGGCAGCGATCCAGATACCTGCCAATCGTCCCAGCGTGAAAGTTGCCCAGAATGCTGAAGTCAAATAAGCGGAGGTAATGACTGTCCCCAGGTCGAGGCGCAGGGCATGGGTGTAGATCCAGTTCCCGAAGCCAAATTCGGCGCCGACCGCGAACGCGAAAGCCAGCACCAACAGGGCGATCGCCAGGGCTGTTCCTGGGGATTTTCCTGAGTGGGCTGGTTTCTGGGCAGGTGGGATTTCCGGAATGGTCCAGAACCAAATTGCCAGCGGAATGGCGAGGACTGCACAGACCCAGTAAGCCCAGTGGATATCCCCCGCCAGGGAGAGGGTGCCTGCCAGCAGCAAGGGTGCTAGCGTGGTCCCCAGCCCGAAAAAGAAATGCAGTCCATTCATGTAGGGACCGGATTGCTTGCCGTGGAGCCAGAGCAGCTGGGTGTTGCATCCTGCGTCATTGATACCCTGAGCCAGCCCCAGTGTGAATTGAGCCAGCAGCAGCCACCACAACAGTCCCATCAGGGGGATCAGGGCTCCACTGCCAGCGACGATCAGCAGCGAAGGGGCCGGATTGCTTGCCGTGCAGCCAGAGCAGCTGGGTGTTGCATCCTGCGTCATTGACACCCTGAGCCAGCCCCAATGTGAATTGAGCCAGCAGCAGCCACCACAACAGTCCCATCAGGGGGATCAGGGCTCCACTGCCAGCGACGATCAGCAGCGTGAATGCCATCAGCCGGTGCCCAGGAACCCGGTCATATGCCCGCCCTCCAAAAAAGGAACCCAGCAGGTATCCCAGCGACCCCAGCACAAAGAACAGACTGATCCTTTCCAGGGAGCTGGCGGTATTGTCCGCCAGAAAAGGCAGAGCTGGCCCTCCCAGGGCGGAGAACATGCCTAAAATGAGTTCAGAAAGGAAATAACTGATCGTGATCGATTTCTTGGGCAGCGGCGAAGTTTCTGTGGCGGAAGTCATCGAATGTATTGTAACCCAGATGTTTTTCTGCAGCAGCGCAGGTAAGCGGGAATCTGGTGGATGAGGTCAGAGTGGGATTGATTACAGCGCAGATGTTTACCGGCCATGGTAAGAGCCGGTGTTAGCCGCAGCCGGAAGACCTCCTTCAACAATTATCAGAGATCTCAGTCAGATCTTGAGGGGGATGCAGGGCCGTGTCAGCCGCTGCGGTCATCATCGGGAGGAGGGACTTCAAGGATTTCCAGGCTGGAGGGAATCTTATCCCTCCGGCAAAATCCCCGAATGCTGCCCCAACCGTTCTTGCTGTCATAGGATGATATGAGAGCCGGTCTTCCACCATCACCCGGTGTGAAAGGTGTTTCCAGGAAAGAACGCTCTTCGGGACGCAGCTCACGGACGGTGCCGTCATCATTGACGTGTACATAGGGATAAGGATATTGTTTGGCTGCCTCCTGAGAAACGACTACAAAAGTTGGGCCATTG
>JARROG010000359.1:0-1975 GCA_037384185.1 Anaerolineales bacterium
CCGACAGCATCTGGCTCTATGTGGACGGAGCGCGGATCGGGGCCTGGGCATACCCGGCAGCAACACTGGACGGCGACCTTTTCCGCTTCGGAAGGCACAACGCTGCGGACCCGCAATGGTACGCCGGCACAATAGACGATGTGAGATTCTACGAGCGCGTTCTAACCGAGGAAGAAGCGCTGGCCTGGTTGCGCGAGCAGTAGGAGCAAATACTATGACTGAAAGAATTGTAATAGATCCCATAACGCGTATTGAAGGACATTTGCGCATCGAAGCTGAGCTGGATGCGGACAATAAGATCGCCAGCGCCTATTCCTCCGGAACCATGGTGCGGGGTATCGAGAAGATCCTCAAGGGCCGTGATCCGCGAGAAGCCTGGGCATTCACCCAGCGCGCCTGTGGTGTATGCACTACAGTGCACTCGTTTGCATCGATCCGCTCCGTTGAGGATGCCCTCGGCATCCAGATCCCGGAAGCGGCGAACCTGATCCGCAACCTGATGATCGCCCAGCAGTATGTCCATGACCACGTCATGCATTTTTATCACCTTCATGCCTTGGACTGGGTCGATGTAGTCTCCGCCCTCAAAGCGGATCCGGCTGAGACCAGTCGGATCCAGCAGAGCATATCGACCTGGAAGAACTCCTCACCAGGGTATTTTTCTGATATCCAGCAGAAGGTGCAGGGCATCGTTGACAGCGGCCAGCTTTCCTTGTTTGCCAATGCCTACTGGGGGCATCCGGCCTATAAACTTCCTCCTGAGATAAATCTCTTGGCGGTAGCACATTATCTGGAAGCCCTTGATTGGCAGTCCCATGTCACTCAAATCCACACAATCTTTGGCGGCAAGAACCCCCATCCCAATTTCCTGGTTGGCGGCGTACCCATGCCGATTGACGTCAACAGCGACACAGCTCTGAATATTGAGCGCCTGTCAATTATCAAGGATTCCATCCAGCGCATGCAGGAGTTTATTGACCAGGTCTACATCCCGGATCTGCTGGCAATTGCCCCTTACTACCTGGAGTACGCTTCCCTGGGAGAAGGGTTGAGGACTTTCCTGACCTGGGGCGAATTCCCGGGACCGGATAACAGCGACACCTCCCAATTCCTGGTTCCCCGGGCGGTGATCATGGGGCGGGATTTGAACAATCTCATCGAGCCCAATCCCCGGGACTTTGATTTGATGAAAGAATTTGTGACCCACTCCTGGTATGAATATCAGGAAGGTGATGGACGGGGTTTACATCCCTGGGAGGGCGAGACTGAATTTAAGTTCACCGGGCCCTATCCTCCTTATGACTTCCTTGAGGTCGATCAGAAATATTCCTGGCTGAAAGCTCCCCGCTGGAACGATACGCCCATGGAAGTTGGACCCCTGGCCCGGGTGCTGGTCATGTATGCCAGCGGTCACGAGCAGACCCAGGAGCTGACCAACCATGTTCTCAAGACCCTGGATGCGCCGCTCGAAGCAGTCTTCTCCACACTGGGACGCACCGCTGCCAGGGCAATTGAGACCAAGGTCTTTGGCGATGCTATGTCAGGAATGTATGACGATCTGGTGGCTGCCATTGCTGCCGGAAATACCAAGACCTTTAATGACAAGAAATGGGAACCAAACCGCTGGCCGAAATCTGCTAGAGGCTTCGGCTTTATGGAAGCGCCCCGTGGCGCGCTGGGTCATTGGATTGTGATCGAAAATGGACGGATCGACAATTACCAGATGGTTGTGCCAACGACCTGGAACGCTTCCCCCCGGGATCACAATGGAAAACCAGGAGCATACGAAGCTTCTCTGGTTGGTACACCCCTGGCGAAGCCTGAGTGGCCTTTGGAGATCCTGCGAACCATCCATTCCTTTGACCCCTGTATGGCCTGTGCGATCCACATGATCGATGCGGAGGGTGAGGACCTGGGTGAGGTGGGAACCGGGATGAGTGTCTGCCAGATCATCCGCTAATTCTTCGGCGGCAGC
>JARROG010000360.1:0-908 GCA_037384185.1 Anaerolineales bacterium
GGAACGCCCATCATGTCATCGGCGATGCCTAACATCTCTTCAACAACCAGCGGTTGAGTAAAGTAGGTATCACCATTCTCTAATGATCCTTCGGCAAGAACCCAGGGGTGGTTAATATACACGGCGCTAAACACGTCTGAATAGGTGGACGCCATCCGCAATGCTGCATCGCCGGTAATCGTATCACCCAACAAACCGCGCCCAGCAGGTGCGGCCAGTGTCCGGTAGTGAGTGTCTAAATACTCCACAACATCCTTGGCGCAGAAGTCGAGTACATTTCCCTGAAAGCTCGAATTTGCCACGTAGAGCGGATCGCTGGAGTCAAAAGGGCCTCCCCCCCAGCAGAAGACAAAGATCATCGGTGGCAGCGTTCCATCTGTCCAAAGACCATCTAGCACATAATTGATGAGACTGTCGCCTTCTTGTGGATAGATTTGGGAAAAGCCAGCACCCGGCAAGGTATAAATGACAGGATATGACTTTTCAGAGGTATCATAACCTGGCGGCAAATAAACAAAAACGTCATTATTGTCTACAGGATAGACTACAGCGTTTGCCAGTGAAGGCGAAGGGACAGAAGCTATTTCTATGCGGCTTCGCTCAGGTTCAACTACTGTTTCTGTTGGCACAGGGACCGTCGCTGCTTTTGTGGCCGTAGGCTCGACGGTAGCCTCTGCTGGTTGGGGGCTTCCACAGGCGGATAGGCCAGGTATGCAAAGCGTACAAATAGCCAATATCAATATGGGTTTGTGTAAACGCATAATTCCTTCTCCATTTTTAGCTTTGAGTAGAACAATGTTATCGTTTTATTTTTTTCAAGATTGGGGAGGTGGTTTGGCTGGAAATTGAATCCAGCAGAAGAAAGCAAGATAACAAATTTCTTTTAACTGTGCCATGACTGAAGAGGT
>JARROG010000360.1:1008-2974 GCA_037384185.1 Anaerolineales bacterium
TCTGAAATCAAGTCCGCCAAGCACATTGAGGGTGCTTCTTTGATGTTCTCTAAACGACCCAACAGGAATCGAACCTGCGACCTGGCGGAATGGACAAGTGATCAGTAATCAGTGGTCAGTGATCAGATTCACAGTAAACGGTTTCACCACTGTTCACTGATTACTGACTTACTTTCAAAATTAACCCCTAGGGTTAAACAAAAAAGGATACTTGCGCAAATCACAAGTACCCTTTCTATCACGACCATGGGCCCGGCAGGATTCGAACCTGCGACCTGGCGGTTATGAGCCGCTCGCTCTGACCGCTGAGCTACGGGCCCGCTGGACCGGCAGAGTCCTTCCTACCGGGCGCTGTAGAGCGGGTGACGGGATTCGAACCCGTGAATGTCAGCTTGGAAGGCTGATGCCTTACCACTTGGCCACACCCGCATTTTGTATGCCTGTTTTCTAACGCTGAGCTGGTTTGTTCAACAAAGGAACAGCGGCAAATTACATAAGCTTCCAGCTCTTCAAGGCCTCCAGATTATATCAACTAGGGTTTTTCCCGTCAACAATCTCCAGACAGAATCCGAACGGGCAACTGCCAAAAGAGAGTTTTTCCAGGTTGTCACCCGAAAAGCCTATTACAATGCAATTTGACCCGAATAACCTGGCCTAGCAATTTCCAATCAAGTGTTTATTGATAAGATATATTGAAGGATTTCCAAGATCATCAGCCATCCTCTCATCGCTGACAGAAGATGAGGGAAAATAAGTTAGACAAAAATCAGGAGGTAGAAGATGGATGCGATATTCGTCGATCTGACAAAGATCATCAATCAATGGGCCAACAATTTTGTGGAAGCACTGCCGCTTATCGTGGTTGGTTTGATAATAGTCATCTTAAGCATAGTTCTGGCTCGAATCCTTGCCAACCTGATCCAAAAGGCGTTGAACGCCCGCGGCACGGACCGCGAGATCAATATTCTGCTCTCCAGAATTGTCCGCTGGACGATCCTGGCATTTGGCATTTTGGTGGCTTTTCAACAAGCCGGCACCGATATCACCGCCTTTCTAACCGGGCTCGGCGTCCTGGGATTCACAGTGGGTTTTGCCTTGCAAGACGTCAGCTCCAATTTCGTGGCCGGAATTCTATTGTTATGGCAGCAGCCTTTTGATATCGGCGACACGATCCTCGTCAATGATTATGTTGGAGAAGTGAAAAACATCAATCTGCGCGATACGGAAATATTTTCAGTGGAAGGATTATCGATCAGGATACCGAACAGCGACGTCTTCACCAATGCAATTACCAATTACACCCAAACCAACCGGAGGAGAATAGAATTGGAAATTGGTGTCTCCTATGACACAGATCTAAAACGCGCTCAGGACGCAGCGCTGAAAGCTGTCAACGAGATCGATGGGCTCCTGGATAATCCGGAACCCCAGATGGTTTTCCACACTTTTGGAGGAACGACTGTGAATGGAACGCTCTATATCTGGGCAGATCTGGATCAACTTGACTATCAAACGGCCAGGGGCCAGGTTCTCGAATCAATTAAAACTGCCTATGAAGGAGCGAAAATTGAGATGCCCTTCCCCACCCAGCGGCTGTTGATTTCTCAACACTAGCAATTAAGTATTGCCAGGAAATAGGGTGACTGTCAACAGGAGATCTGTCCACAGGGACCATTTCGTGATGAATATCACCCCCTCAAAGTTTATGGTCCAGGCACACAGGGATAATCAACTCAAAGAGAGCTGTGCGCCCTATTCGGGAAAGTCCACCCAGCACTGGTTGGTCATGTCCAGCAGCCCCGGACGCCAGCCGCCTTCCTCAAAGAAGATCAGGAATGTAGCCGTCTCGGACAATCCCGATTCAGCAGATAGATAGCGGATGGTATGGATCCGTGAATTGACATCCTGCCAGAATTGGGTTGAGTAAGTACCCTGCAGCTCCTCGACCTGGGGCTGAACAGCGAAC
>JARROG010000361.1:0-3823 GCA_037384185.1 Anaerolineales bacterium
CTGCCAGGTCCACCTCGATCGTTATCCTGGTGTTGTGGTTCGCCCTGCTGTGGGCCGCCGGGCTGGATATCAAATTGCTGCTGATCGTTGGTGGTGTGGGCGCTCTAGCTTCTGCTGTGGGGCTGCCCTTGCTGCTGCTTAATTTTGATCCACAAAATACCGACGCCCTGATCAAACCCTATCAGTTAGAGCGCATCATCAACTTCCTGTTTCCAGATCCCAACGCCAGCTTTGGCGCAAACTACAACGTCCAGCAAGCCTTGATCAGCATTGGAGACGGCAGCTGGATTGGCCAGGGCTACGGAAGCGGCACCCAGGTCCAGCTGCGCTTCTTGAAAGTCCGCCATTCTGATTTTATTTTCAGTGCCCTTTCCGAGGAATTCGGTTTTGTTGGCGCGTTCCTGGTCATCGCTACCCTGGCTTTCATCATCTACCGCTGCCTGCGGGCCGCGCGGATCTCCAGTGACACTTACGGGGCGCTGATCTGCTACGGAGCCGCAACGTTGATCTCCTTCCAGACCATCGTCAACGTGGGTATGAACCTCAACCTGCTGCCGGTCACCGGCCTGACCCTGCCATTTGTCAGCTACGGTGGTTCCTCACTGATGACCCTATTCATTGCCGTCGGACTGGTGGAAAGCGTTGTCCTGCGCCACCGCGACCTGGAATTCTAACCTTAAGGAAAATAATCTTCCCATGACCAATAACACGCAACCTGCCCGCGTCCGATTCGCCCCTTCACCTACCGGCTACCTGCATATCGGCGGAGCCCGGACCGCGCTGTACGACTATCTGCTGGCCCGGCAAACCGGGGGCAGCTTCATCTTCCGCCTGGAAGACACAGATCAAAAGCGTTTCCAGGAAGACGCTGAAGAAGATATAGAGAATGCCCTGAAGTGGCTGGGCATTTCTCCTGACGAAGGGCCGGAACAAGGCGGACCACACGCCCCGTACCGCCAATCGCTCCGAAAAGATATCTATCGAGCTGAGGCGGAAAAATTGATCCGGAACGGCCATGCCTATTACTGTTTCTGCACCCCCGAGCGCCTGGAAAAAGTCAGGGCGGAGCAGCAGCAGAGTAACCAGACTCCTCATTATGATGGGACCTGCCGCAAACTCGATCAGGAAGAAGCCGCCCGGCAGGCCGCAGCCGGTGAACCTCACGTGATCCGCTTCAAAGCGCCCCGAGAGGGCCAAACCACGGGCCTGGACGCGCTGCGGGGTGAGATCACCGTGGAGAACAGCACCCTGGACGATATCATCCTCGTTAAATCCTCTGGCCTGGCAGTCTACCACCTGGCAGCCATGGTGGATGATCATTTGATGGGCATCACCCATGTCTTCCGGGGATCAGAATGGCTGCCCACTTTCCCCATTCATGTGCTGATCTATCGGGCGCTGGGGTGGGAGGAACCGGTCTGGGTCCACCTTTCCGTGCTGCTGAAGCCGGACGGAAAAGGGAAAATGAGCAAACGCGACACTGAGCTGGCCCGCGAACAGGGCTACCCGATCTTTATGAAAGACATGGAGGAGCTGGGCTACATTCCGGAAGCTGTCATCAACTGGATTGCCCTCATGGGCTGGAGCTACGATGATAAGACCGAGTTCTTCACACTCCCTGAACTGGTGGATAAATTCAGCGTTGAAAAGCTCAACCCCTCTCCCGCTGCCATTAATTTCAGCAAGCTGGATCACTTCAACGGCCTGCACATCCGGGAACTGGATGTGGAGGACTTCGCCCAGCGCATCAGACCCTGGTTCGAAAAGGCTGGCTATCATCCGGATGCTGAAAAGCTTCTAAAAGTAGCAGCGACATTACAAACCCGCACACCAAAACTCACTGAAGTGGTGGATATGGGAGGGTTCTTCTTCCAGGACGAGATTGAATTGGCCGTGGATCGGATTGTAAATCCCAAGATGAGCGCCGCCCAGGCAGCGAAGCTCATGCCGCTGGAATGCGTCCTTGACCGGACAGCAGGTCAGCCCGCCGATCTTTGATATCATCCCTATCCTGGGACGGGAGACCGTGCTGGAGCGGCTGGAAAACGCCCGGCAGGCGCTCGGCGAATTGGGGTAAATAAAGACAGAAGTGATCAGTTTTCAGTTGTCAGTTTTCAGTGTACAGCATCACAACTTCACTGCCTTCCCGATGACTACCCACTGAGTACTGTCTCACTGATCACGGTCTTACTGATCACTGCCTCACTGTTTACTGGTCCTTTACTCACAGATCATCTCCAACCTGATAGTCCATCGGATATTGGAAGAGTATTTCCCCTCCCTGAGGCGTGACCCGGTAGAGATCCTCAAAACGCACACCGCCAAAACCTGGAATAGCCAGGATGGTGTGGCCGATGGTCATCACCATATTCTCCCGCAGCGTGATCGTGCTCTGGGTGGGCAGGATTGTCGTGGCAGGGGTTTCCTCAAAGCGCAGGCCGATGCCGTGCGAGATGCCCTTGAGATGGTATTCTTCCAGACCGCGCTGGGCACAAATTTTCCGACCGATCCGGTCCAGCCGCCCCACAGTTACTCCGGGCACGAGTGCCTCCCTGGTTGCTGCGATCAGCTCCTGGTAGGTGTCGATCAACAGCTGCTGGCGTTCGTCCGACTGACCGATCACAAAAGTCCTCGCCAGGTTGGCACAGTAGCCCTGGACCATGGGTGTCAGATCGGCCACCACCAGATCCCCCTCCTGGATCACACTATCATCGACCTTACCGTGGATCCAGCAGCTGCGGATCCCGATGTTGATGTGCAGCGGTGTACTGGTGCCGGACGCGCCGGCTTTGAGCATCGAGCAGATCACCTCACCCGCGATCTCCCGGCCGCTGATCCCTGGCTGGAGCAGATTGCGAAGGACATCCATCCCCAGTCCGGCGATCTGCTGGGCTCTGGACAGCAGCTCGATCTCTTCCTCCTCCTTGACCATGCGCAGCTCATCCATTACCGGGTCAGAGGACACCAGGTCCACCTGGGGGTTGAGCTTACGGAACAGGTCAACCAGAAAAGCCGGTGTGCTGAACCACATCTGCATACCCACCTTTAATTTGCCGTTTTCCCCAGAAGGCATCTCACCCGGAAAATTTTCAGCTAATTTTCGGAACGTCTGAGTGACTCCTACCATCTGTTCCCCGACATGGGAAAAGAAACGCACAGGCTGGTCTCCCAGGGAGCGGCGGATCTCCTCTTCTTCTCCCTTGAAACAGATCAAAACCGGCTCACCGAAAGCAGGAATGATAGCCCGGGGCTGGACGCGGGTGTCACCGAAGAAGAAGCGGTAGTCATCGCGGGTCATGATCATCATCCCCACCATGCCCTGCTCCCGCATCAGCACCTGGGCCTTATCGATTCGTTGCTGGTTGATCTCCATCTATGTTGTCCTCCAAATAAGTCAATTCACGAGAAATCATCATTCGGTTACGGATTATATCCCAGGAGTTTACGGAGCTGGGACAGCTGGGGATAGAGGTATTTATCCCTCAGGATCTCCTCCCCCCGCCGCACGACGCGTCCGCTGACGACCCCGTCGCCGTGTTCGATGGTGATGTCCTCGGCGATCTTCTTGGGATCGGGCTCGAAGTAGCGGCGCAGGCGGACGATGAAGTTGTCGATCGTGCGCGAGGACGTCGAGAAGCGGTAGCCCCACACGCGCTCGAGAATCTCCTCCCGCGACACGACCTGGTTCTTGCGCTCGGCGAGGAGCTTCATGAGCATGCACTCCTTTTCGGTGAGGTTGATGGTCCTGTCGCCCGCCTGCGCCTCGAAGGTCAGGAAGTTGATCTCGTTGGCGCCGAAGCGGTAGGTCTCCTTCTCCTCGGGA
>JARROG010000362.1:0-3364 GCA_037384185.1 Anaerolineales bacterium
AGGAAATGAAATGGCGGTGGAGACGTCCAGCTGAGGGAAATAAAGGGCGTTTACCAACCCTACATTCTCGTCACATACGGTATAATCGATCTCGCCAAGTGCCACCCGTTGAATCAGCTGTTCAGAATCAAATGGGACTTCCCGTATATCAATCCCTCCGCCGATCTCATCCGACAGCGAACGGAGACGGTCGGCATATACCGAACCTGCCTGAACATATACCGTTTTGCCGGCCAGGTCGAGCTGGTTCCACAACACATTGGTTTTTATCTGATTACCGTTCATGTCCTCCCAGTGCTCGGGCTTCCTCTGTACCAGAACCTGTCTGGTCTGCAACAAAGGGGTTGTGAAGTCGACGAACTTTTTGCGTTCTGAAGTCACCGTCAGATTCATGGCGATCAGATCCACATCCCCCTCTTCAAGACTCTCAAAATTTTTATCCAGGTCGTTGTTGACAGTGACCTCCAGCTCCAGGTCCAGATAGTTGGCCAGTGCATGCAGCATTTCGTACTGAAAACCGAGCGGCTGACCGCGGTAGATAAAGTAACTGATGGAGTTATATTCTGTGACCACCTTCAGGGATCCTTTTTCGCGGATCCGGTCCAAACGGGTCACCTTATCAGGCTTGAGGTTGTCCACATCTCTGAAGCGTGAGCCTGAACGGTTACATGAAGCAGAGATTACCAGCATGACACTGGTAATCATCAGAACCAGATTACGTTGAAATAAGTTTTTCTTCATTACTCCAGTTCGCATGTTGGGTGCATCCATAAAACAATAAATATGCCAATATGTTCTTGAGCACAGGATCAGTCATAAAAAGTCCAAACCAATCCTACTCTGAAGTTCCTGGGCTTCATCGGATAGAGGTATGTGGTGAAGAAATTGTTCCCCACCCATCCCAGTCCGTGCAACAGGTTGTTATAAGAGAGAAATATCCGGGTACGGGAGATCTTGATGGTCAGAAAAACATCAAGAAACGGGAAGCCGCCTACATCATACTGGTCCTGCAGATGAAAAATTCCCGTAGCCGGCATGTAGGCATTGCCTTTGTATTTCGTCGTATAATAGAAATCGAATCCAAGATCACCGATCAATGCTCCTTTGAAGAGGACCTGTTTCCAGTAATTGGAAGTATACAACGCCACCAAGGGCAATCTAAGCACCTCATCTGCAGTAGTATATTGTATCAATAGACGGCTATCCGAGTTGAATCCGGAGAAACGAAAATGCCTGGAGAAGAACCCTGAGAGTAACGAAGGGCTCCGCATGCTGGCGAAGGGCCTCATCGCCCAGGGCGAGTATTGGCGGCTCTTCACGGCGATGTTCCTTCACATCGGTATCATCCATTTGGCCTTCAATGGCTATGCCCTGCTCGCCATCGGCACGGAGCTGGAGCGGCTGTTCGGTTCGCCACGCTTTGTGGCCATCTACTTCCTTTCCGGATTGTTTAGTACGACCGCAAGTTACGCCTTCAGCTATAGCGTCGCCGCCGGGGCATCGGGCGCCATCTTTGGACTCATCGGTGCCCTAGCCGCCTTTTTTACCATACATCGTGAGCGCCTAGGGTCCTGGGGCCGCGCCCGCCTGGGCAACATTGCCTTCCTCATCGTCGTCAACCTCGTTCTAGGGTTCACCCAACCAGGCATCGACAATTTTGCACACCTGGGCGGCCTGATCAGCGGCTTTGGCCTCGGATGGGCACTAGCGCCCCGCTATGCGATGGATCCGGTGCATTTCCGTGTCATCGATCGGAATCGCTTGGCGCGCTATTGGCCAGCGCTGCTCCTGGGCACAGCCCTGCTACTCGCCAGCATCGTCGTCGTCACCCTGGCCCACCGCAACAACCCTCGCCTGACGCTCTTCCAGGGGCAGCAGGCGGCTGAGCAAGGGAATTGGCAGGAAGCGGCGTCCAATCTGGAGCGTGCCCTGGAGCAGGATCCGTCGCTGGGCAAACAAACTCGATCAGCCGCGATCTGCGGCTGAAGCCTACGAGCAGGCACTGGCCCTCGAGCCCGAGGATGCGGCCAGCCACTGGAACCTGGCCCTGACCTACTTGCAGTTGGAGCGTTATGGCGATGCCCGGCAGCATTTCGAGGACTACCTGGCCCTCAACCCTGACGCTCGCGCCGAGGTCCAGCCCTACCTCGACGAGCTGGACCGGCTCGATTGACCCTTCTTCACGGCCCGGGCAAGGTGGCAGGCCAGGATCCCGCCCATTCAGCGGCAGTAGCTTGACAGCCCTCGAGGCTGCTGCTATAATCGACCATGACGAACAGTTATATCCATCCCCAGAGGAGGTGCGGATGAGCGAAGAAGCCATCTCGTGTGTCCAAACAGCCAAGGGACCTATTGTGTCCCAGGAATCCCCGTCGTCTGCCGAAGACCAATCCCCAGTTCAGAGCAAGGAGGAAAGCATGCCGCTGGCGCGTGTAGGTGGAAAAGCCCCCGATTTTGAAGCATCTGCGTATGTAGACGGGGGCTTTAAGAACATCAGGCTCTCCGATTATGAGGGCCACTGGGTTGTCCTGTGCTTCTATCCCGGTGACTTTACCTTCGTTTGACCGACAGAGTTGACGGCCGTGGCCGTCAAGTATCCCGATCTCCAGGAACTCGATGTCCAGGTCCTGGCCATGAGTACCGACAGCCGCTTCTCCCACAAGATCTGGCAGGAAGAGGAACTCTCCAAGATGGTTGAGGGCGGCGTGCCCTTCCCCATGTTGTCCGATGCCGGTGGCAAGATCGGGCAGATGTACGGCGTCTACGACGAAGCGGGTGGGGTGGACATCCGCGGGCGCTTCCTCATCGATCCCGATGGCGTCATCCAGGCCATGGAAGTCATGACGCCGCCGGTGGGCCGCAACGTGAGCGAGCTGTTCCGCCAGGTGCAAGCCTTCCAGCTCGTACGCAAGACCAAGGGCGCGGAAGCCACACCTTCGGGTTGGCAGCCGGGAAAAACGACCCTCAAGGTCAGCCCCGATCTGGCAGGCAAAGTCTGGAAGGTCTGGAAGCCTGAGGAGGCCTTCTAGCCAGGGACAATGATGGTGCTGCTTGGAAGGCCCAGGCGGGGCAAAGCCTGAATCTCCTAAGAGCACCTCGGTATACTGACTGCTAGGGCCAGGCCCGACTATGGGCCTGGCCTTCATTGATCCTCTGCTTGGGCACGACCAGGTCCATCAGGATCACCTCCGGCTGTAGTGCCGCCGTCTGAACCAGCGCCTCCTCTCCATCCTTTGCCTCCCCAACGACCTCGATGTCCAGCTCAGTGGACAGCAGGCGCGGATACCCTTGCGCAGGATTGCCTGGTCGTCCACCAGCAATACGCGGATCGGCCCTCGCATTTTGGCCTTTCTCCTCTGGGTAC
>JARROG010000363.1:0-2967 GCA_037384185.1 Anaerolineales bacterium
AATGTCGCCCGTCAGGTGCAGGTTGAAATCCTCCATGGGGATGATCTGGCTGTAGCCGCCGCCTGCCGCGCCGCCCTTGATGCCAAAGGTCGGTCCTTGGCTGGGCTGGCGGATGCAGGTAAAGACACTCTTGCCCAGATGGGCGCCCATTGCCTGGCTCAACCCTACCGTTGTGGTGGTCTTTCCCTCACCTAGGGGCGTAGGAGTGATAGCGGTGACGTCAATATACTTGCCGTCCGGAACGTCTTTGAGGCGCTTGAGAACATCAAGCTTCACTTTGGCTTTGAAATCTCCGTAGAGCTCCAGTTCATCATTCTGCAAGCCGATCTCTTTGGCAAGGTCTCTGATCGGTTTGACCGTTGCCGCATGGGCGATATCAATGTCCGAAGGAACCGGAGACAGCAGTTCCAGGGGAGACGGTTTGACGGGGTTCTTCTTGAAGGTCATTATTTCACTCCTTTTTCTAAGCGGTAATGTTAGATCCGGTATTATTTCTTGTCTGCAAGTTTAGCGGCGCGCACTGTGTTGCGGAGCAGCATCGCGATGGTCATCGGGCCAACTCCCCCAGGTACCGGAGTCAGGTAACCTGCCACTTCCAGGGCTTCATCAAAATCAACATCCCCAACCAGACGGTAGCCTCTTTTCGCGCTGTCGTCGTCGACCCGGTTCGTGCCTACATCAATCACCGCAGCTCCGGGTTTGATCCAGTCACCCTTTACCATTTCCGCTCGTCCGACAGCCGCGACCAACACATCGGCTTCCGCGCATTTCTCTTTCAGGTTCTTGGTGCGGGAATGGCAGATGGTGACAGTGGCATTCTCTTTTACCAGCAGCAGAGCAGCAGGCATACCAACAATGAAGGAACGTCCCAGCACAACGGCATTTGCTCCCTCCAGTTCCACGCCGGCGTTCTTCAGTAGATATAGCACTCCGTCCGGGGTGGCAGGAACAAACAGCGGCTCACGGCCTTTCTGGGCCAGTCGTCCGATATTCAGGGGGTGGAAGCCGTCAACGTCCTTTTCGATGCTGATCGTCCGTAAAACACTTTCATCATCCAGGCCGTCCGGCAGGGGAAGCTGAACCAGAATGCCGTGGACCTCGGGGTCATCATTGAGCTTCTTGACCAGGGACTCCACTTCGTCCTGGGTGGCTGTTGCTGGTAGCACATGGCCGATCGATTTGATGCCGGCTTTCTCGCAGGCTTTATGCTTCATACTTACGTAGACCTGAGAGGCCGGATTCTCGCCAACCAGGACCGTAGCCAGGCCGGGGGGGTTCTTGCCCTCCGCCACCCTTGCTGCTACATCAGCGGCCACTGCATCGCGAACTTCCTGCGCAACAGCACGTCCATCAATGATCTTTGCAGTCATAAATAACTCCCTTGAATATGAGATCAACCAACGCTTTCGAATCTGGAAACAGGTGGAAAAACTGCTGGCCTATTCCGACACACTAAACCATTATCATGAAAAAGGAATGCCTTAGCAAGTGATTTCCATCACCATATTCCTGTCGATTGATATATATCAAATATATCATCAACTTCGTCTTCTGAAAGGCGATTTTTCTCTTATTTAAGTGATATTTTTCCCTGGCTGATGCCAATTCAGTTGCTAGGGCAATCACATTGACTTACAATAGAATGTGCTTGACTAATTTTGTTTGATCAGCACTGGGAGGTGGATCTGCTTCGGACAAAATGCCCTCGTGAAAGCCTGCACGGAAAACCGACCCAGTTCCCCGTGAGCGCCGGAAGTATTCTGACAGCTCAATCCCGGGAGCTGGGTTCTCTTATGCCTCCATCCCTTTCAAATATTTCGGGATCACCAGGAAGCGAATTCACTCATCACTCAGGAGAATAGCCAATGACCGACAGAAAAAAAGTAACCATCCGGACCTTATTTGAGAAAGCAGCCAAAGGAGAACCGATCTCCTGGCTGACTGGGTATGACCATGCTCGGCTATGACGGCACTTTGCCAGTGACCATGGAAGATATGATCCGGCACACCCAGGCCGTTCGCCGGGGAGCGCCCACCGCATTTCTGGTGGGTGATATGCCCTACATGTCCTACCAGGCCAGCACGGAATCCGCCGTGCTCAATGCAGGGCGCTTCATGGCAGAAGCCAGCTGCGATGCCATCAAGCTGGAAGGCGGACAGGCCATGGCAGACCGCATGCGTGCCATCGTTTCAGCTGGAATCCCCGCTGTTGGCCACCTCGGGCTCACCCCCCAGAGCGTGGCCTCCCTGGGAGGATTTCGGGTTCAGGGACGGGGAGCGGCCCAGGCCAAAGAGATCATCGACGATGCCAAAGCCCTGGAAGAAGCAGGCGCTTTTTGCATCCTGCTGGAAATGGTCCCGGACCGGGTTACCAAGATCATCACCGAGCGAGCGGAAGATTGCCTGATCATGAGTCTGGGCTCAGGCCCTGATGCCCACGGGCAGCTGTTGATCTTCCACGATATGTTTGGCCTCTACCCCAAATTCACCCCCAAAATGGCCAAGGTCTACGGAAACGCCGGCGAAGTCCTCCAGACCGGTCTGATCCAATACAACTAAGAGGTCAAAGACAAGACCTTCCCGCAACAAGAGAACTGGTTTGGGATTAGCGATGATGAGTTCAATGATTTGAAAGGGATGCTCTAAAGCATAAGTCTGGATTAATATTGCGTTGTAGTGTAAATAAAGAATAGTGATCAGTGTTCAGTAATCAGTTTTCAGCGACCATATTCCAGTCATTTTATAAAAGCGAGAAATGGATATGTCGGATGGAGAATCTTCCCCACGTAAAGAAATTTCAACAGCTGGTGGTCTACCAAAAATCCAGAGAGTTGGCATTATTAGTATTTGAGATTTCAAAAAGCTTTCCGCCACAAGAATTGTATTCATTGACAAATCAAATAAGGAGATCATCAAGATCTATCGGCGCTCAAATTGCAGAATCCTGGGCAAAAAGACCTTATAAAA
>JARROG010000364.1:0-4851 GCA_037384185.1 Anaerolineales bacterium
CTGATGGAGACTCAGAGGAAGCCAGGACATTTGATCTAATTGAATGCCTAAAGAGTCTGAAGGAGCGAGAAAGGCGAGCTCCTCTCTTTGGTACAGCATCATCTATATACATATATACTGGGGTTCCAGGTCGCGGATGACCGTGATCAGATCTTCCATTTGAGACTCCGTCAGCAGACCGCTGAAAGCAATCATCGCAGTCGAGGGATGGCCATTCTTGATACTGTCCAGGATCTGTTCGTCACTGGTGCTGGCCTGGAAATCGGGATTTGACAGGTCCGGGCCAAGAGCGTCCTGGCCGATCTGGTGGCACTGGCTGCATACTTGGTCATAAACCTGCTGGCCGGAGAGCTCGATGGTCTGGATTTGCTGGACTTCCGGGGGAAGCTCGACCGGAGGATTGGTCTCCCAGCTGCGGATGTAAGCCACAACGGCGTTAATTTGATCCTCGCTGAGTGGACCGCCGTACTCACTGCCGAAAGGCGACATTCCGATATTGGGCTGACCCTGGGCGATGATGTTGTAGAGGGTGCTGTTATCCCGGGTCGAAAGGTATTCTGAGGAGCTGATGGGAGGAATGATGTCACCTGCCCGGCTTGGATTTTGACCGCCTTCCCCAAAGATTCCGTGGCAAGCGCTGCAGTATGTTGTGTACAGATCCTGCCCTTCTTCCAGGGAAGTACCCTGGGATGCGTCCCAGGTGTAGGCTGTCAGAGCATCGAGCTGGGCATTGGTAAGGGTCTCTCCCCAAATTGGCATGGTTTGGTGGGATCCTCCGCTGGCGATCACCTCTCTGGCGGTTTCGAAATCCGGCGTTATGACTTTGGCTTCCGCTGAATGCCACAGATTCACCATGACAGGAAGAGCAATTGATCGCAAACAGCCGCTGCCCGTCCGGTGCAACCAGGAAATTCAGCAAGCTGTTCACTTCAGAACCGCTAAGGCCAGAATCTCCATAGGGAATTTCTAGATCTGCATGTGGGGGATACCCTTTGCCCTGTTCGAGGGCATCTCTCAGTTCGATAGGGTTGGTAGCCACAAGTTCGGGGATCTCGTGACAGTCCAGACACAATTCCCGGTAGAGATCATAGCCAGTAGGAGAGGTGATGAATCCCGCTAGGGCATCGATTTCATCTGTGGACAGATCGCCGTTCCAGGCTGGCATGCCCCCATGGGTACCCTGGGCGATGATCGTGTGCAGGTCCAGGCCATCAGGGACGGTGATGCTGGGTCCGTGGCAAGGAGAGCAGTTCTCGGTGTAGAGCTGCGCTACCGGGTCCCCCGTTTTCTGTTCTGCTGGAGGAGGGGCTTCGAGGTAGGAGAGCACCGTTAGCGCGAGGATGCCCACCACCAGAACTGACGTGATTCCCGTTACCCAGGGGCGGTCCAGGAAATGCCGCCTGGGATTATTGTCAAGCAGGGGGAGCAAGGCCAGCAGGATGATCACGATGCCTGGAATGAGAATCACCCCGATTACTTCCAAGTTACCGGGGAAATACTTTAACAGCTGAAAAAGGAAAAGGAAGTACCATTCCGGCCGGGGTGTGTAGGAAGAATCAGCTGGATTAGCGCGTTCCTCCAGGGGAGCGCCAAGGAAGTATGCCAGGCCGACCAGGACCAGGAAAACGATCAGGGCAACAACTGCGTCCTTGAACAGGATATCCGGATAGAAGGGAACGCCGTTTTCTTTGGCTTTTTTATACTCGTCCTGGATTCGTTTTTTATCTTGTTCTTTCATGGCTCACTCTTCTTTTTTAGGCAGGTCGCTGATGCCGATGCTGATGACCAGATAGAGATGGATGCCCAGCAGTGAAAGCAGGACGACAGGCAGCACCCAGACGTGGACACCGAAGAAGCGGGTCAGTGTCAGGGGAGATAGGTCCGGTCCCCCTCGGACAATGCGGAGGAGGAAATCGCCAATCACCGGTACGACAGCAACGATCCGTGTGCCGACGGTGGTGGCCCAGTAGGCTTTCTGGTCCCAGGGGAGCAGATATCCAGTAAACCCGAACCCGATCGTTGCCAGGAAGAGGCCGACACCTGTGAACCAGGTGACTTCTCTGGGGTATTTATAAGACCCCAGGAAGATGACCCGCAGCATATGCAGGAAACTCAGCAGTACCATGGCGCTGGCGCCCCAGTGGTGCAGGCCCCTGATCAGCCATCCAGCCGAGACCTGATTGGTGATGTACTGTACGCTGTCGTAGGCATGGTCAGGAGTTGGGACGTAGTAAATGGTCAGCAGGATGCCGGTGACCCCCTGATTGACCACAGCCAGCAAAGTGGCGCTGCCAAGGGTGAAGAGCCAATTCACCCGGGGAACTTTTCTGGTGAAGACAGTTTTCCAGATCGTTTGCCAGCCAATCCTTTCATCAAGCCAAGTGGATATTTTGTTTGACATATCAAACTCCCTGGATGTAGATCTGATCTTCTTCGACCTTGACCGGGAAGCGGTCAAGGGGACGGGGAGGAGGTCCGGAAACCACTTCACCGTCCTGGTTGAAAACCGCGTTGTGGCTGGGGCAGAAATCCAACCGGTTTGGCGTTGGATTGTGGTTTTGAAAAGGGTCGGCAGACCGAGTTCGACCTTGGAGGTGGACCCTAATTGGATCCACTCGTCCTCCGTAGTTTCTTGAAGGGCAGGGCCGATGATATAAGATACTGCTGGCACTCCCAGGCCCAGTCCAATCAGACCACCAACGGACCAGGTGACAATCTCAAGGAAACTCTTGCGTTTGATTGTTTTTTCTTCTGACATAACCGCACCTCGCGGACGTTCAAGCTGGATTTTAACCCCGGACAGCTGTTGAGTAAACCTTTCAGGGTGACCTAATTCTCCGGATCACCTACTCCGGAGCACCTACCATGATCCACTCCCAGATCAGTTCGGTTTCCTGACTGCTGAACTGGGCGAAATGGGCACCTGCCTCTGCCGTCTTGAGCAGCAGCAGACTCTCATCAGGGTCGCCAGGCAGGATCACCGGTCCATTCTCGGAACCCGCCAGCAGGCTTTGATAACTGGCCATATTCAATCCGGCCTGGCCGTTCTCGCTGTGGCAAACACCGCAGCGGTTGAGCAGGACCGCCTGGATTGTTCCCGTGTAGCTGATCTCTTCCGGATCCTCCGGGATTTCTGCCTGAACGGTAGGCACAGGTGTGGGCAGCTGATCCAGCAGGGTTTCCCGCAGAGCCGGGGCATCAAACCCGGCGTAATCCCAGCTGGTCCCGTGGCAGGCGCTGTTGGAGCAGAAGGAAGTGTTGCTGGCGCCCCCTGGATCGGACATGGTGTGGCAGTTTCCACAGCTGGGTTCATAGACCAGATGATGGAGAGATATCCAGCTGGAATTGAGGTGGCTTTGTGGTTCAGGACCTTTGCTGATCTCGATCTTGGTCAGGTAATCTTCCTGCTCAGAGACCACCGGGATGGCGTGGCAGAGATTGCATTCCAGCCGGACAGCTTCCTGCTGCTGGTTGAAATGCTGGCCGTCATGGCACCGGAAACAGCCTGGTGAGTTCTTATGCCCGATATTGTTGGGATGGGATGCCCAGTCCGAATTCTGCTCCGGGAAGACGCTGTTGGTATAGGCGTTCTTCAGTTCACTGATCGCTTTTGACACGTCTTTACTCTCGACGCCAAGGAGCTTGGCCACGTCACCGGGCCGTACCGGTTTTCCCGCCTCTTTCATTGCCGCCAACACCTTCTCTTCCATTTTCTCTCTCTCCTTCCTAACTTCTCCAGTCCCCTGCAGGGTGTAATCACTGCCCGGAAATCACTGGGCTGTTCCGAGTTCCCGTTCAAGCCAGTCTCGTACTTCTTCATCTACTGCATAAATGCCCTTGTGGGAACGAATCTTTCGCTTCACCTCATTTTTGAGATCCTCAGGCATCTCAATTCTTGCCAGTTCAACCGATCCTTCGGAAGTCCTTCGAACGAGATAAACAACCGGATTTTCTTCCCAGGTGTTCAGGACAAAATAATGGCTCGCATCTTTTTTGGAGCGGACCATGTGATATCCTCTGCTCCAGTTGTTTCCCCACTCAAGATAGAGTCGTACCGCCTCTTCAGGGGTCATGTTCCAATCAATGGCATCAATGAGTTGCTGCTCTTTCTTGAGATCCTCCAGAACCATCATTGTTCCCTCACCCCCTTTCGGGCTCTTCTTTCCACAAGCCCTTTCTTTTGTGTGCCGAGCGCTCCTCTTCGGCCAGTTTTTTTATTCGGAAAGCCGAATCCCGCAAAATGCCATACAGAACTCCACAACCGACGTCTTCACGAACAGCGTCACCCTCATCTGCTAAGCTCATCATTTTCTTGGTAAGATCCCGGGTCTTCTTGGTTATGAAAATAAGAGGAAGACTTGGCCAAAAACATGGCAGAAGGGAACGGCTGCATGAGACAGATTTGTCTCATACACCAGGCAGGTGGTGATAACCTACTCATAATTCTCTGTTTTTTTGCTGTCTCAAATAAAGAATGGAAACTGCTCACGGAAAAAGGGCAGCAATTGCGTGCAGATGTGTCTCACATTTATTTGTGAAACACTATCGTCTCATGAAACGGAAGGCGGCTCGCATGGAACCTACGGGGATGAAGAATACGCGCAGGTCAGCTATTCGGTTTTGATACCCGGGTGCTCCGAAAGAAAGCGATAAAGGGTTGCCCTCCCCACACCAAGCAACCGTGCCGCTTTTGCCTTGTTACCACCGGTCCGCACCAGCGCCTGCCCCACGCTCTCACTGTCCAGTTTTCGGCGGGGGCCGCGCGGGGACCGGTTTTGCGCCTTCTCTCTGAGTTCCCTCGGGAGGTGGGCTACCTTTATCACGCCGCCCCTGGCTTTCAGCATGGCAAAC
>JARROG010000365.1:0-3164 GCA_037384185.1 Anaerolineales bacterium
AGTCCTTCTCCCGCCCTTGATGAGAAACTCCGCCGGAAAATGGGGAAAGCCGCCATCAGTATTGCCCGTACCGTTAACTATTACTCTGCGGGAACGGTCGAATTCCTGCTGGACGAGAACAACAATTTTTCCTTCATGGAGATGAACACGCGGATCCAGGTGGAGCATCCCGTCACGGAGATGGTGACGGGGATCGACCTGATTGAACAGATGATCCGGATCGCGGAAGGGGAAAAGCTCCCGTTTCAGCAGAAGGATATCAAACTGAACGGATGGGCCATCGAATGGCGCATCAATGCGGAAGATGTCCAATCCGGATTTTCACCCAGCCTGGGGACCATTGAAAAAATATCCTGGCCCGAAAGTGAGCAGATCAGGGTGGACACAGGGGTACGTGACGGCTCTGTGATCACTCCCTATTTTGATTCGATGATCGCCAAACTGATCGTCCACGAGGAGACCCGGCAAGAAACCATCGCCCGCATGAAGCGGGCTCTGGAAGAATACCGCGTGATTGGCGTTCGCACCAATATCCCCTTTCACCAGGCTCTGCTGGAAGACCCGGATTTCCTGGCGGGAAACTTTGACACCCAATTCGTCAAGGACGGCCTTCCAGCTCTCAGTGAAATCCAGAAAGACCAAGCACTACCGGAAATCGCCGCTCTCGCCGCCGTGCTGGCAGCGGATCAACACAGTCAGCGCTCTGCGGTGCTCATCCAGCGCGGCAAACGTGACTGCAGCAACTGGAAGTACGCTGGCCGCTGGGAGAGGACCATAAAATAAAATCACAATGATCTATATTGCCAAGATCGCTGGCCAGGAATATGAAATAGAGATCCTCTCGGAAACCCGGGTGCTGATCAACGGCACCCCCCACGAGATCGATTTCAAACCCCTCCGCCAGCAGCTGTCTTATTCTCTGCTGGCTGACGGCAGATCCTATGAGGTCAATATCTACCGGGATAACGGCGACTGGGAAGTGCTGCTGCGCGGCAGGCAATTTTCAGTCGATGTGGAGGACGAAAGGGAACGCCGTCTCCGCCTGGCAGCCGGCGAGACAGCAATTCCCAAAGGAAAATATTTACTGAAAGCTCCCATGCCGGGGATGGTTATTGACATTCCAGCCGCAGAAGGCGACCAGGTATCCAAAGGGGATGTGCTGGTGATCCTGGAATCCATGAAAATGCAGAACGAACTCACTGCTCCCCGGGACGGCACGGTCACCCGCATTCACGCCGGGGTGAATGACAACGTAGAACGCAGTGAGATCCTGCTGGTCCTGGAATAAGGCTCAATTAAAAAAACTAATCCTGATCCCGTCGGATATCTTGATCCTGCCTTTCCCCTCTCCGCCGGAAGAATCGGAACAGTAAAGGTCCCAGGAGCAAGGCAGCCAGCAGCCCCAGCAGCAGCAGTTCCCCCCACCCAATCGTGATTACAGGCCGGCAGGCTAAATTCGCCAGAACAAGCAGTCCTGCCGCCCGGAGTAAATTGACCGTGCTCGGTACTTGATGATCAGTCATGAACCCTTAACTATCTGCGGAATAAATCATACCACTGGGCTTGGGTTTTCAGGAACCTGATCGACCAGTTTCCTAGAGGTAATCTTCTGCTGGGGAGAATGGATACCCAGGACTGTAATGGGCGATGACTTTCAACCAATCTAACTTCCTGGATATATCAATGCCTAAACACCAGGTTTTCCTGAATATCGGGACCCAACGAACCTTCAATGAACTTTGCGCCTCTGAATCGATAAAGCATATACAATATGAATATCCAACTCATCCTGTGGGGAGGAAATAAATGAACGCAGTCCGCTGGGGATTATTGTCCACCGCCAGGATCAACCGCAGGCTGATCCCGGCCATCCGGGATTCAAAGCGCGGAAAGTTAGCAGCCGTAGCTACCAGGATATGCTGGAGAGCGGGGATTTGGATGCTGTCTATATCAGCCTGCCCAATCACCTGCATGCCGAATGGACCATCAAGGCCATGCAGGCAGGCATCCATGTGCTGTGCGAAAAACCTTTCGCGGTTTCTCTAGAAGATGTGGACGAGGTTATCCGGGTTCAGCAGCAAACTCAAACCGCTGTGGCAGAAGCCTTCATGTACCGCCACCACCCCCAGACCAAGCAGGTCAGGGAGTTTGTTAACAGCGGAAAGCTGGGCGCGATCACTGCCGTGCAGGGCATATTCACTTTCCTGATGGGTGACCGGGCCCGCAGTCCGGAAAGTCTCAATGTCCGGATGGTGCCGGAATTCGGCGGCGGCTGTTTATGGGATGTGGGCATTTATCCCCTCAGCTTCACTCAATACCTGCTGGGAGAACCACCTCACTGGGTCTCAGGTTTTCAGGTCACAGGCCCTACTGGGATTGACGAGGTATTCAACGGACAGATGAAATATCAAGTTGACAGCGGAAAAGAAATTTTGGCACAGATCTCGGGATCCTTTAACGCCCCTTATCACACCAAAATGGAAATCATCGGCCAGGATGGCCGCCTGGAAATCACCCGACCGTTCAACAACATAACCAGAGCAGCGAAAGTGCTCTTCACTGACAGCAAAGATCGCACCAGAACGCTGAAAGTCCCCCGGAAATCCCTCTACCTGGGCGAGGTGGAAGACCTGCAGGCAGCAATTCTTGACGGGAAAAAACCCTTGATCAGCCTCCAGGAGACCCGTAATCACATCCTGACAACCTTGGCACTGTTCCAGTCAGCCAGGACTGGTGAGGTAGTAAAACTGGTAGATTTCGATCAGGGCAGGTAACAAAGTACGCCTGCAGTGGACACAAACCACAGCGCCCCAAAAGGATCAACCTCCACAGACCTGATGGAAATGTCCACCGGACCAACATCAGGGATGACAGGCTGCCAGCTTGTCGGTCCCTGAAGGTCATTCCTGGTAGTTGAATAGACAGCTTCCAACCGATAAATCAACTACTTATATTACAATCAACTGATTGGTTATGGCATCAGGCGAAGACAGACCTACATACTCTTCCAAGAGGATCAACTGTTCCCTGATCTGATCCTCAAAGATCCCCAGGGGTCCATAAGTAGTGAATACTACCTGTGTTGTATCCCCCTGGATTATTGTGCGCCGGTCAGGGCCGTACAGTACGGATTTGATGATCCCCTGTTGATCTTTGATATAGAG
>JARROG010000366.1:0-1892 GCA_037384185.1 Anaerolineales bacterium
ATGTTCTGGACGGTGTTCTGGGTCCAGAGATCCCGGCTTCTGCCCCACCAACCTCCGGAGAAATAGGACCAGGTGTTCTCACTAACGTTCAGCACACAACCGGCTTCTGCTCCAGCAGCTTGCGCCAGGTCTGCGGCTTTTTCCTTAGCGGCAACCATCGCCAGCTCCCTGGCCTGGTCGCGGTATTTACGCAGGTCGCTGAGATAGAATTCCACGTTCAACACCTGGTTGGCGCCGGCATTCAAGGCGGCGATGACCACTTCGTTGACCAGGTTGATATCCTGCAGAGTGATGGCTACCGTGTTGTTGATCCGGTATCCTTCGATTGTCAGGGAATCATAATCCCGGTAGATTGGATCGATCACGTAGCGGTCAGTAACGATGTCTTTCTCTGCGACGCCCTGTTTTTTGATGGCCTGGATCACCCGGTAGACTGTTGCGCTGTTGGCCCCTTCTGTCAGCTGGGGTGTCCTGCCGTTTGACTGTACTCCCAATTGGATCAAGGCCCGATCCGGAGTGACATTGACCACCGCAGTGCCGCTGACGGCGATGCTGCGGTCGGTGCTGCAGTGGTCTGCGCTGGTTGGCAGGGCCATATTGCTTTCAGCCGCCCAGACTGGACGGCTGGGCAAATAGATATTCAGCGCTAGTGCCAGCACCAGGCACAGCAGGATGATCGTTAGGGTATTGATTGGGGTTTTCATGGGGAACCTCCTGATTGTGATCTAGGGTTTCCCCAATCGTAAATGATGACAGTGTCAGATTTGTGACTTCTATGGGTCAGTCTTCTGTCAGTTTGGGCGCGGGCAGGCTGAAGGTCAGACAGGTACCTTGTTCCCTTTCACTGACAGCCTGGATAACTCCTCCTTGGGCTTCTGTTAGCGCTTTGACAATCGCCAGCCCCAGCCCGGATCCACCGCTTTCTCGATCTCTAGCAGCCTCTACCCGGTAAAAGCGGTTAAAAATCTTCGGCAGATCTTTTTCCGGAATTCCTGGCCCGGCATCTTCGATGGAACACTGGACCAGCTTTCCGCTCCTTTCCAGGCTGAGGGTGACCGCGCTCCCCGGTGGGGCGTAGCGCAGGGCATTGTCCAGTAGGTTGTCGATTACCTGAGCGGTGCGGCTGGGATCCGCGCTGACATGGCAATCAGCATCAGGAGGAACGCGCAGTACGATTTGAACACCCTTTCTTGATGCCAGAGGAGCCAGGATGTCAGCCCTTTCTTGAGCCTTTACAGCCAGGTCAAAAGTTTGAATCTCCAAATCCAGGGAGTCAGCATCCGAACGGGCCAGCACCAGCAGCTGGTTCACAAGGCGGATCATGCGCTCCGTTTCCCGTTTCATCGAGTCCAGCAGTTTTATCCTGCCTTCCTTATCGTCCAGGGCGCCGTCCTGGAGGGTCTCCACCGTTCCTTTGAGGACGGTCAGTGGCGTGCGCAGTTCATGGGTGACGTCAGCAATAAAGGCGTTCTTGAGTTCGGTTGAGCGGCGCAAGCTGGCCGTCATCTCATTAAAAGACTGTCCCAGGCTGCCGAGCTCACGGACAGTCTCGTGAATCGGGACCTGCTGGTCAAGGTTGCCCCTGGACACTGCCTCAGCTGCCCGGTCCAGGTCTTCCAGCGGGAGAGATAAGTTCCTGGCGAGCAGGATCCCTGCCAGTCCGGCGATGCATCCGCCTGCCAGGACGGCGCCGGTTATTTGCAGAATCAGGGATCTGGGCAATCCGTTGGCTGGCAGTGGAGTGGCTAGATAGACCAGGCTGTCCACCTGGTTGTCTGCCCCAAAGACCGGGGCTGCTGCATAAAGTACCCGCTGCCCCCCCAGAGCATTGATGCGCCGATGACTGTGAGCCCCAGGTTGTGGGGCGGCATCGCCACGGTCCCGAATCCACG
>JARROG010000367.1:0-1889 GCA_037384185.1 Anaerolineales bacterium
CTCGTTTCTCTTCCAATCGTTTCGCAGCATCAAGGACCTGGGGCATGAAATCGACAGGCTCATTAGCCGTCAGATAATCCCGCAGCATCTCGGAAGTAAGCACCACCGGCGCCATTTCCCAGGGTTTAGCGTTGATCCCCAGGATATCGATCACAAATGCAGCGTCCTCATCAGCGATCTTGTCCCCGATCCTCCAGGGGTGCAGACTGAAGGGCTTTAAGTAGCCAACACTGATACCGCGTTCCTGGTAGATCTTTCCCAAAGCCAGGCAAAGAGCCGTTTTACCGGAATATTTCTCAACGGAGGTGATATATAAAGATTTCATTTTCTACTCCTCATTTTTCACTTTCTAACACCAATCGCATATCGATAGCTATCGCCCCTTGGCCTTCGGGATAGACAATCAGTGGGTTAATATCCAATTCTGCTATTTCCGGAAAATCCTGGACCAGCTGCCCGATACGCAGCAGCGTGTCTACAATTGCGTCTTTATCGAGCGGTGGATTGCCTCTCACCCCATCTAGAAGGGATTTTGAGCGGATCTCACGCAGCATATCTTCCGCGTCCTTTCGGGTGAAGGGGGCAATTCGGAATGTGACGTCTTTGAGCGCCTCAACAAAAATTCCTCCCAATCCAAATGTGACCAGCGGTCCAAATTGAGGATCGCGGTTCATACCGATCAGGATTTCTGTGCCGCCAGGAGGAGCCATCTCCTGCACCTGACAGCCCCAAATCTCGGCGTCAGGTAGATAGCGCTCTGTTCGGAAGATCATCAGATCAAAAGCGTCCCTGACCTGGTCTGCTGACTCCAGTCCAACTTTGACGCCTCCGACATCGGTCTTATGCAGGATATCAGGAGATGCGATTTTCAGCACCACTGGAAATCCGATCTCGGCGGCGATTTCCACAGCCTCCTCGGATGTTTTGGCCAGTCTGGACAAGGGGATTGCCAGATCATATGCCTTGAGAATATCCCAGGCTTCCGCATCTCCGATCGCATAGCGGCCGTCCTGCTTGGCACCTTCGATCACCCGCCGGACCGCCTCATCGTCCGCGTCATAGCGCTCAAACACTGGATCTTGGCGGCGGGTGATCTCACGGTATTGGGACATCGACTCGAAAGCCAAAGATGCCCGCTCCGGGAATGAATAGTTGGGCACGTTATATTCACGAAGCACCCGGATGCCTTTCTCGACTTTGGCCTCTCCCATAAAGCAGGCCAGGACAGGCTTCTCAATCTTCTGGGTTAATTCTCCCACTGCCTTGGCAGTCTCCTCAATTTCGGTCATCGCCTGAGGCGTAAGGACCACCATGATACCGTCGACATTCGGATCCCTGGAAACAACTTCCAGGGCGAATTGATAGCGATCGGCCTTGGCATCTCCCAGGACATCGACCGGGTTGGCTGCGCTGGCAGCATCCGGGAGATATTGCTCTAATTCCTGAATGGTCTCAACCTCCAGCCCTGCCAGACTCATTCCACTTCTTTCCAGGGCGTCAGTTGCCAGAATACCAGGACCCCCAGCGTTAGTGATGATCGCAATCCGATCATCCCGCAGTAAAGGTTGATATCCCAGGGCGAGCGCCATATCGAACATGCCAGCCATATCTCTTGCCCGCAGCACACCGGCTTGATGGAAGGCTGCCTGGTAGGCTTGCTCGGAACCTGCTAGCGAACCAGTATGGGAGGAAACTGCCCGTGAACCCGACTTTGTCACACCGGATTTGATCGCCACAACTGGCCTTTTCTTGGTGACTTCCCGGGCTACCTTTATAAACTCCTCCCCATTGGGAAGCCCTTCACTGTACATCAAAATCACATTGGTGTCTGGATCATCTGCCCAGGCCTGCAGCAGGTCAATCTCACTCACATCAGCCTTGTTTCCCAG
>JARROG010000368.1:0-1884 GCA_037384185.1 Anaerolineales bacterium
CAGGCAGTCACTTTGAAATTCAACTGATGCAGCTGTTCGATCATAGCGGAAGGATCTGGGAAACGCTCTGGGTCGAACTCCAGGTCTCCATAGGAGGTCTGCCAGCGGTCATCGATCTCCAGCACATGGTAAGGATAGCCCTGTTTGCGAATCTGGGAGGCGTAGTCCAGCACAGTAGATTGGTCGATCCTGTCCTTGTAGCGGGCCCATGTGGTCCAGATAGGAGCGCCCAGCAGCTCCAGCGGTGGGGTCTGGCGGGGTCGGCCGATGCTCTTCTGCAGGGAGCGATAAACCTCCAGGATATCGTCCTCGATCAGGACCTCGAACTGAAGGTCATCACCCACAAGAGTGATATGACCATCTCCAACTTTTTTCCGGTCCCGGAAAGGTCGTTGATCGAAGGGGATCAGATCTTGACTGATTCCTTTCTGCCAGGCAAGCAGTCTGGCAGGCGGTTGATTGAACCCCAGCTGGAAAGGGGTCAGCACCCGCAGTCCCAGGCCCCGGCTGTTGAGCCAGGCAGGGGTGAGCACCGTGGTCAGCCCGGTCGGGCCGTTATCATCAGTGGCGAAATCACTCAGGGGGAGCATGATTTCATTCCAGCGCAGCGGTTGGTTGATAAGAGCTCCCCCGCCATACCAGTGTCCTGCCAGGGGAATTCGAACGCTGATGCCAGGCCCCTGGAAATGGAAGGAGACTTTTTTGGGATGGCGCTCTAAGGTCAATGATCCGTGGTGAAATGAAAACCGGGATGGGTTTTCAGAGGGCTGGTCCAGCCGGGTGCGATAGTCACTCAGCACCTGGAGAAGAGCTTCTCCCTCTTTGAGGATCTTGCAGGACCAGGGCTGATTTTCGATAATGAGGTTATAGGCGGGATTGGCCATGGTTTGGGGAGAATTGTGGGCTAGTTTTGGGAATTGTACCCTGATTAGGCGTCCAGGTGGGGATAATTTTGGACTTGGCAGCGGGTGGAGATCTAGCGGCGAACGCCCGCTGGCTAATAGGAGATTGCTTCGCTTCAATGGCGATGACTACTTCTTTACCTTCATTGCGGGGGAGCAGGGCGACTGCGGCAATCACCTGTTAAGTGAGGAGGGTCTATTCAAATCTCCTACCCAGCCCTTTCATTTAGTTGAATATAGGTCGGGTGCTGCATCGCGGATCAGCGATCTGCTGGTTGTTAGATCATCCAGCTCCTTTCTTCGGTCTGGCGGGCTTGAGCCGATCCAGTCTGCTTCGGCAGGCTTAGAGGATTGTGCCGTGATTTATCACACCGCGAACAGGATGAGTCTCTCCCACCTATGCTATACTCAATCACGTGAGAAAAATCGCCTGGATCCTGCCGTTGCTTCTAATCTTCCTGACACTGGCTGAGCGGCAAACCGCTGAACCGGCTGCCGCCCAGGAAACCATCCCCCCCTCGATCTTCATGATCAGTCCCCGGGAAGGTCAGGCTTTGCTGGGTGTAGAGGTCATTGAGGGTAAGATCCGGGGGGACGATTTTCGGTCCGGGGCTGTTCGCTTCAGTTATGCGGGAGGGGGTCTGCGAGACCGAACCTGGTTCTACTTGGCCGACATCGAACCTGAGGTTGAGGACAGCGCCCAGACATCCTTCCGAATCGAATGGGACACAACTCAACTGACCGATGGCAATTATGACCTGCGGATCGTCGCGGAATATAAAGGAGGTTCAGCGATTTATGAACTGATCCCGAATCTGCGGATTCGTAATTATTCCCCGGTGGAAACACCGACGCCTGCTCCGGTTCAGGAGGGAACGACCCTGGAATTCACGCCCACGGCGATGTACGAGCGTGACGACGTGGGCGAGCCTGTCGTCGAAACCCTGGGGCTGGCGGCCGCGATCTTTTTTCTGAGCGCGGC
>JARROG010000369.1:0-3127 GCA_037384185.1 Anaerolineales bacterium
GTCGATATCTCAACTTCGATGGCTGGCCGACGGCTGGAGATGGTCAAAGCAGCCGCCAGGGAGATCATCATGGATCTCGGTCAGGAAGATCTGGTCTCTTTGATCAGCTTCAATGACCGGGCCAAGGTACTTCTGTCAAGCCAATCCCAACCCACCACCCTGGCTATTGAAAAAGCTGTCAACAGCTTGTTCGCCGAGGGGGGAACGGAAATATTCCAGGGAATTGACGCCGGATATCAGGAGATCAAGCGGAATTCCCCTTTCAACTATGTCAGCCATATTTTATTGATCACCGACGGCCACACCTATGGAGATGAGGAAAAATGCCTGGCCCTCGCCAGAGAAGCTGCCAAGGAGGACATCGGTTTCAGCGGCCTGGGGATTGGTATTGAGTGGAACGATGCCTTTATTGACCAGCTATGTGCCTTGACCGGAGGTCAGAGCATTTTCATCCAGGACATCCAACAGGTCAAGAATTTCCTGGAACACAGCATTACTTCATTGAAACAGGCCACCTCTCGGCGGGTATCCCTTGAGGTCATCCCCGCTCCGGGGGTGAGCATTCTTTCCGCTTTCCGGATCCTACCCGAAGTCCTTCCCCTGCCCAAGCAGGAATCGTATTCCCTGGGGATCCTGAAGAAAGATCAGCCCCACCGGGTCCTGTTTGAATACCTGATTGATCCCCTGTCGAAAGATATCGACCGGGTGGTGATCGCATCTGGCGAATTTTCCATCAAGAGGAAGCACAAGGATATCAACCTCCCATTTACTATCGAGCGCAATCTAATTCCGCAAGAAGAAGAATTCGAAGAGCCTGAAAAAGAAATCTTCCAAGCGATCAGCCATCTGGCTTTTTACCGCCTGCAGGAAAAAGCCCAGCAGGATATCTCCCAGGGCAGCCCCGAGAGCGCTTATCAACGCCTGCTGAACCTTTCCTCGCATTTGATGGCCAAAGGCGAGCACAAACTGGCAAAAGTCGCCCTGAATGAAGCCCAGTATATCCAATCCCACAACAATTTCAGCCCCACTGGAAAGAAGGAGTTGAAATACGGCACCATGCATTTGATGCTTCCGGATAAGACATGATCCGATGTAAACTGTGCGGTAAAGAGGAGTATCACGGCAGATTGTTCTGCAGCGAATGTGGATCTCAGCTGGCCTATCGGGGCGACGATCAGGTTAACACCCTGGTTTATAATACAAAGCTGAGAAGAGCTAACATAGATATCAGCAACACAATCCCGAAAGAGCTGTTGAATGAGCGGGATTTCATTCTCTATTTCATGGATGGTGACGCAGCGCTGGATCTGCCTGTGCAGAATGAATTCACTCTGGGCAGGTTGGTAGAAGGGCAGCCAATCGCTCCAGATGTCGATCTCAATAAATTCGATGCTTTCAATCGGGGAGTATCACGGCTGCACGCCACGATTCGCATCAACCCTAAGAAGAACCAGGTCCATGTCATTGATCTCGGATCGGCAAATGGAACCAAAGTGAATGGCTATGCAATACCCGCCAACTCTGAGGTTCCGTTGAATCATGGAGATATCTTGACCCTGGGAAAATTCAACTTGAAGGTCATTTTGCCCAAGGAAATGTAGCAAGGATGGTTTGATATGTCGACGACAGTAATTGTGCACATCAGGAACTCAGAGCCGATGCTGGCCGAGATCGAAGAAATGCCGAAGCCAACTGACACGCTGATTAAACTCAGCAACCCCCGTCAGCGGGATGGCAAGGATTTGATCTATCTGGAGCATAATGTGGTCTCTGTGTACTGGCCCTGGTCCGAAATCAGCTTCATTGAAGTGATGCCAGGAGAATCCGCCGAAGAAGTAGTCAGCTTTGTCAGGGAATAAAAAATGAGCAGCGACACGCTGTTGGATATCATGATGCCGGACATCAATGGGTTCGAGGTCTTGAAGAAGATCCGCGAAGTCAGCAGTGTCCCGGTAATCATGCTGACCGCAAAAGGTGAGGAAGATGACCGCATCCAAGGCCTGGAGTTGGGCGCGGATGACTATATCACAAAACCTTTCAGCCCCCGGGAGCTGGTCAGCCGGATCAAGGCAGTACTGCGCAGAACGAAGGCTTTTAAAGAAGACCAGATCGATATCATCAAGGTCGACGACCGGCTGACGATCGATTTCTCCCGCCGGGAGGTCTGGGTGGAGGGAAAGAAGGTCGACCTGCGTCCCACGGACTACCGTCTGCTTTACCACCTGGTCAAGAACGCCGGCTGGGTGAACACCCATGAACAGCTGCTTTCCAAAGTATGGGGCTTTGAATACCAGGATGAACCCCATTATGTGCGGCTGTATGTCAATTACCTGCGCAAGAAGCTTGAGGAAGACCCTTCCAACCCCAAGTACATTCTCACAGAAAGAGGGGTTGGATACAGGTTTGTCGATTACAAGCGCGAGCAGGAAAAAGAGGACGAATAACAGGAAACTGGATTTCCTTGCCAGCCTGAACAGTCTAGTATATACTGTCTCCACTATCAGAGGAGAAAGTTTATGTCTTTCCAGCGCATTTTATTAGTAGACGACCATGAAGTTGTCCGGCTGGGGTTAAAGTCACTCCTCAACCGGCATACCAAGTTTCAGGTCGTTGCGGAAGCTGCAACCGGCGATGAAGCAGTCGCAAAAGTTGAGCAGTACCACCCCGATGTCGTAGTGATGGATATTCGCCTTCCAGGCGGTTCAGGAATCGAAGCCTGCGAAAAGATCATTGAGAAATACCCCGAAACCAGGATTATCATGCTGACCTCCTACGCTGAGGATGAGATGCTCTTCTCGGCAATACGGGCTGGAGCGTCCGGTTATATACTGAAGCAGGTGGGAAGCAACGAGCTGATCGATGCCATCGAAGCAGTCGGCAGAGGTGAAGCATTGTTAGACCCAGCAGTAACCCAGCGAGTTTTCAAGGAAGTCCGCAAGGCTGCCAGGGAAGAAGAGGCTTCAGCTTTCACGGATCTGACCGATCAGGAGAAGCATGTCCTGATACACGTCTCGGAAGGAAAAACCAACCGGGAGATTGCAAAAACACTCTATCTGGGAGAAGGCACTGTCAGGAATTACGTCAGCAGCATTCTTTCCAAACTGGATGTGAGCAACCGGGCCGAGGC
>JARROG010000370.1:0-1874 GCA_037384185.1 Anaerolineales bacterium
CCTGGGTCAGGCTTATGTCAATCGGCGCTATGCGAAGAAAGGCACCCTGGTTTATATCTACCAGGATGTGGAAAAACGGAAAGGCGTCGGTTTGACTGACCTCAGTTATGGAGAGCGGGTCGCCCTTCCCGATACTGCGACGATCCTGCGAAGATTTCCAAAATTCTAATAAAAAGGCGTTCGCTTCAGCGAACGCCTCTTCATTTAAATAGCTGGTACAGGGTAGAAGTGCGCTATAGCTCCCAGATATTGAAATCCTGCAAATTGGAAGAACCGATAAATTCCCGCAAGATCGAGTTGTCCGGGATCATCTCGCTGTCCAGCGGCAGGTACCATTCCAGAAAAGCCAGCAGTCGCTTTGCTTCAATCTGGGCCAGGGAGCTGTGTGGGACCTGGCGGAGCAATGGCTCAACAAGAGGCTTTAAGGCAGCCATTTCGTAAACCAGAGCGGAGTTGAACATCACATCCGCATAGTCCTGGTAAGGGAAGATATAGCGTTTTTCGCCGCGCCGGACGGATTCCCAGCGGTTGATGGTGTCCATCGCGGAATATCCCCGCTCCCGGGCGTCTCTGACGATCCTGCGAATCAGGCGTGTATCTGTCGTTGAAACCCGATTATGGCGATCCAGGTTGAGCTGGGTGAGGGCAGAAACGTAGATTCGGAAGGCCCTCGAAGATGGAAATTCCAGCAGCAGGTTGGGATTAAGGCCGTGGATACCTTCTGCGATGATGATCTGGCCCGGTCGGAGCTGAACCGTCTCACCCGGTCTGGTAGTGCCGGACTGAAAGTCGTATTCTGGCAGCTGCACGACCTCACCTGCGATCAGCCTCTTGATATCGCTGCTGAGCCGCTCCCGGTTCAATGCTTCCAATGCTTCAAAATCCCATTCGCCATTCTCGTCGCGGGGCGTTTTATCCCGATCGACGAAATATTTATCCATTTCAAGGGGAAAGGGAGAGATGCCCCGGGCCAGGAGCTGGATGGTAAGCCGCTTTGAGAAAGTGGTCTTGCCGGATGATGACGGTCCGGCGATGAGGATAATGTCGATTTGGTCTGCTTGATCCTCGATCTGGGCAGCAAGCTCCGCAATTCGCTGCTCATGGAGCGCCTCTGCGACCAGGATTATCTTCCGGATCCTGTCTCCCTCGATGGCATCATTGAGGACGCCAACACTGTCTATTCCCAGGCGGTGGAGCCAGCCACCGTAGCGGGAAAAGACGTTCATCAAGGTTGAGTATTCGGGTATGGGTTGAAGAACGATCGGGTTATTCCGGCGGGGAAAGCGGACAATAAAGCCCTCTCCCATCATTACCAGGTCAAACCATTTCAGATACCCGGTTGAGGGGACCATGTAGCCATGGTGGTAATCCATTCGGTTTTCCAGCTTATAGAGGGTCAGATAATCTTTCTTCCTGTGCGCCAGCAGGCGGACTTTATCAGTGTAGCCCCGTTTCTGAAAATATCGAATCCCTTCTTCCAGGGAAACTTGCAGCCTCTCAAAGGGCAGATTTTGATCTACCAGTTCATGCATCCGGTCTTGAAGCAACTCTAATTCTTCTGGTGAGAGCGGGGAGCGTCGATATACCTGGCAGTAATAACCGCCGGAGGTAATCGAATGGTCAACGGTCAGGATGGCATCCGGAAAAAGATCGTTGAAGGCTGACTCCAGCAGGAAGGTTAGTGATCGCCGATAGAATCGCATGCCATCTGCGTCTTCCATGGTGATCGGATGGACTTCAACTTCCAGGTTCACTGGATAGGACAGCTCTGTGAGCTTTCCATTGACAATGGCGCCGACGATGGGGGGCATTCCGCGGGCATCCAGCAGTTTCAGGAAATCCTCCAGGGATCCTCCCCGGGGGCCTGAAATTAC
>JARROG010000371.1:0-1868 GCA_037384185.1 Anaerolineales bacterium
GGGAAATGATCACCGAATTGACGGGCTGCCCGCCAACCTGTGACCACGGACCAAAGATCCTTTTCTGGAAAGAAAACCGGCCGGAGGATTATCACGGGACCCAGAAATTTGTCATGCCGGGTGGCTATGTGGCCGGCAGGATGGCTGGCTTGAAGGCTGACCAGGCATTCATCGATTACACCTATATCCATTTTTCTGCTCTCAGCAATGCCCTGGAGGGAACCTGGTCAGAAGAGATTTGCCAGGCAGTTGGGGTGGACATGGATAAGCTGCCCAGGATCGTTGAACCCTGGCAGGTTGTTGGTGAAGTCACTGAGCAGGCAGCAAAAGACTTTGGTCTCGCTCCGGGCACGATTATCGCGGCCGGCTGCGGAGACACGGCTGCCGGCGCGCTGGGCGCTGGCATTGTCAAGCCCGGAATGGTTTTTGATACAGCTGGCACAGCCTCTGTATTGGCAGGATGCACGGATCAATTCGCCCCGGATGTCAAGAACCGTGCGTTGTTAACCATGCGGTCGGTCATCCCCGGTTTGTGGCATCCGCTGGCATATATCGCTGGAGGCGGGCAAGCTTTGGACTGGTTCCGGGACAAGTTCTTCAATGTGCTGCGGGGAAAGAAACAGGCCGATCAGGACCTTTTCGGGGAGCTCGACCGGCTGGCTGCTCAAGCACCGCTGGGCGCAGGAAACCTGTACTTTTCTCCTCATTTGAGCGGCAGGATTTGTCCGGCAGCGCCAGAGATGCGGGGAGCCTGGATCGGATTCTCTTTTTCCCACAGTCAGGAACATTTTTACCGGGCAGTGCTGGAGTCTGTCGCTTATGAATATGCGTACTATCTGAAGATCATCAAGGAGTTGGTCCCCAACCTCAATCTGACGGAATCCAGGGTGATCGGCGGTGGAGCTAGAAGTGCCCTTTGGAACCAGATCAAGGCAGATGTGCTGGGCGTACCGTATCTGCGTCTGGCCCGTTCTGAATTTGGGACCTGGGGAGCAGCGATGATCGCCGGAAAAGCAGCCGGCATCTTTGATGATTTGGCTGAAGTAGCGCTGGAGCACGCGGTCCCAGCCGGGGCACCGATCGAACCAAACCAGGAGAACCACAGGCTCTATCAAAGCCATGTGAGCACGTACATCAAATTTCAGCAGAGTCTGGTCGATTTTTTTGAACATTAATCATGTAGGAGTAGTTATCATGTCTGAGGCAATCAAGATTTGCATGGTCGGAGCAGGAAGGGTGGGAAAGCTGCATTCCGGAACGTTAAAACGCTATCTTCCTGATGGCGAAGTAGTTGTCCTGGTGGACACTTCCCGGGAGATGCTGGAGGAAACCGGCCGGGAGTTTGCGATTGAGAGCCAATTCACTACATTAGAAGAGGCGTTGGATAAAGTCGAGTTCGATGCTGTGATCATCACGACGCCAACCTTCACGCATCGGGACCTGGCCGTGCTGGCGGCTGAGAATGGCAAGCATGTCTTTTTAGAAAAGCCGATGGCAATGGACCTGGAAGAGTGCGATCAGATTATCAGCGCCTGCGATAAGAACGGAGTTCACCTGCAGATTGGGTTTATGCGCCACTTTGACCCCGATTTCAGCCTGGCTTATGAGCGGATCATGGCTGGAGAGATTGGAGAACCGATGATGGTGAAATCTCTGACACATGGACCGGGCCTTCCGCCGCCCTGGGCCCGGGATTTGAAAACATCTAACGGGAACCTGGCAGAAGTCAACAGCCATGATCTGGATGCGACACGCTGGTTGATGAACTCTAATCCGAAAAGGATCTATCTGGAGGTGGCAAATTTCAAAGGTGAAGAACGCGGAGTTGATACCGAACACTACTACGACAATATGATTGCCAGCCTCAA
>JARROG010000372.1:0-1853 GCA_037384185.1 Anaerolineales bacterium
CCGGGCTATCACAACGATCCCGATGAGGACGAAGAGCGTAAGAAGGTCCGGGTTTCCCGCATCACCTCGCTCAAGAAGGACCTGGCACTGGCCCTGTCTGCTGCCCAGCTGCGGATCGAGGCTCCTGTGCCCGGCCGGGCTTACTTGGGACTTGAAGTGCCCAACGAGAAATCCTACCTGGTCACTCTGCGGTCGGTGATGGAGACAGATGCTTTCTATAAGATCAAATCTCCACTGGCAATTGCCTTGGGCAGTGATGTGTCGGGAGAGCCGGTTGTGGCTGATCTTGCCAGCATGCCCCACCTGCTGATCGCCGGTACCACCGGTTCCGGGAAGTCGGTCTGCATTACTTCACTGACCACCTGCTTAGTGATGAACAACACCCCCGAGCAGCTCCGGCTGGTGATGATCGACCCCAAGATGGTAGAGCTGATCCGTTTCAACGGCCTGCCGCATCTTTACGGCCAGGTTGAGACTGATCTGGACCGCATCCTTGGTGTGCTGCAGTGGGTAGTGGCGGAAATGGACAGACGCTATAAAGTGCTGGATGAGACCCGTTCTCGCAATATTGATACCTACAACAACAAGATCCGCAGGAAAAAGGATGAAGAGATCATGCCCCGCATCGTGGTGCTGATCGATGAGCTGGCTGATTTGATGATGATGGCGCCAACCCAGACCGAATTCAGCCTGGTGCGCCTGGCGCAAATGGCCCGGGCCGTAGGAATACACCTGGTGGTGGCTACCCAGCGGCCCAGTACGGATGTGGTCACGGGTTTGATCAAAGCCAACTTCCCGGCCAGGATGTCCTTTGCGGTGGCTTCTTCAGTCGATTCCCGGGTGGTATTGGATATGAATGGCGCTGAGTCCTTGCTGGGCAACGGTGACATGCTGTTCTTACCACCGGAAGCGAGCGGACCCATTCGGGCCCAGGGTTGTCTGGTCACTCCCCAGGAACTGGACCGGGTGATCAAGGCCTGGAAAGAGGAATCGGATCTGGAACCTGATGAGATTCTCCCTCCTCCCTGGGAAGAGGTAATTGAGGAAAAGGCTGTGATCGAGGAGTACGATCCTCTAATAAAAGAAGCATTTGAGATCGTCAGAGATTCCCGGAGGGCTTCAACATCCCTGATCCAACGCAAGCTGCGCATCGGCTACCCTAGAGCAGCCCGTCTGATGGATGAACTCTCCGCCTTGGGGTATGTCAGCCCATCTCAGGGCAGCGGCATTGAACGCGAAGTGCTGGTAGCCCCGGACGAGGAGTTTGGGGAGAATTTCTGATCCTCTTAGATCCCTGAGTCTTGACCATCCCCCTTTTTATAGGATAGATTATGTCAACTGGTTTCGGTCTGGGTCCATTTACTGTCCATTATTACAGTCTGGCAATTTTACTGGGCGTATTTGTTGCCCTCTTCCTGACCGGGAGAGAGGCTGCCAGGCGAGGGAAATCCCTGGATTTCTTACTGGATGCGCTGCCCTGGCTGTTTCTTGGCGCAGTGCTGGGTGCGCGGATCTGGCATATCCTCACCCCGCCCCATTCTATGGTGGTCCGGGGTATTACTACCCGCTATTATTTGACCCATTTACTGGAAGCCCTGGCAATCTGGAAAGGAGGAATTGGGATCATTGGGGCAGTCCTGGGAGGCGTGTTGGCCTTATGGATCTATGCCCGGAAAAAGGGAGTCTCCCCGGCAGAGTGGCTGGATATCCTGGCGCCGGGAATTGCCCTGGCGCAGGCATTTGGCCGGTGGGGGAATTTCATCAACCAGGAGGTATACGGCCTCCCCACAGACCTTCCCTGGGCGATCACGATCGATCCCCAGCACCGCCTGCCGGGATACAGCCAGATAGCT
>JARROG010000373.1:0-1852 GCA_037384185.1 Anaerolineales bacterium
CGAAGGCAAACCAGCCTGGACCAGGTAGTCACCCCGTCCGTCCACGTCCAAGTCCAGCTCCAGGGAATACAAAACGGCGCTGCTTTCAGGCAGGATATCCGAGAAATTGACATCCACATAGATCCAGGGAGGTGTGACATACATTTCGGAAAGAATAATATCCAGGTAGCTCCGATATTCTTCCATCCCCACTGTGAAAGGCCTCTCATAGCGGTTGACGAAGAACTGATCGCTGTAGGTAATGCCTTCAGCGGCGTAATCGATCGAATTGAAGTCTGTCAGGTAGGTATTGGCCAGCTCTTTGTGGCTGTCTTCCGGGAACGTTGTATGGACGATCTCAGGCTGAGGGGATGCAGAGGCACTTTCGGTTTCTGGGGCTTCCTGGGAACTCTCAGAGTCTTGGGCCTCTTGAGAGCTTTCGGGGTCCTGGGCTGCGCTGTTAGCTTCCTCGGTTTGTCTGGCAGCATCCAGAGATGCTTCCCAGGCCATCTTGGTCTGAGTTGCTGATACTGCCTGGGCGATATCTGGACTCTCCCCAACCGGCTTCTCGGCGCAGGCCGCAAGGGATAAAATTAAGATAGCGATCAACAAGGGCAGTATTCTTTTCATGAGAACCTCCTTCATCTTAAGAGATCATTGGTGGGGGAATGAACTGTCATCTATTTTAACGAGGTCTGGCTCAGAATAGTTACAGAGGTAACCGCCTGAGTAAGTACTAAGACCGATGTCTTTTCTGATTCTCCAGATTTTCAAAGATCACCCACTATTGAAATGGAGTTTATACGATGGCAGGAATGCTGTCAATCAAAACCAACCCAAGAAGAGCCGTGGTACACTTTGGGATTATGATAGAAGAAGGTCAAAAACAAAGAATTATCCACCATATTTTAGCCTGGTATCGAACCAATGCCCGCCGTCTCCCCTGGCGGGAGACCAGCGATCCTTACTCCATCTGGATCTCGGAGATCATGCTCCAGCAGACCCGGGTAGAGACTGTGGTCCCCTATTATCAGAGGTGGCTGAAGGAGTTCCCCTGCCTGGAGGATCTGGCCCAAGCAGATGAAGACCGTGTCCTCAAAGCCTGGGAAGGGCTGGGTTATGACAGTCGGGCCCGCAACCTGCTGAACGCTGCCCGCATCCTGGTTGACCAGCACAACAGTGAATTTCCCAGGGACCTTAAGACGCTTCAGAGTATGCCGGGCATCGGCCGCTACACCGCAGGTGCAGTAGCCTCCATTGCTGTTAATATCCCCGCCCCCATCCTGGACGGCAATTTGCGGCGGGTATTGACGAGATTGTTCAATATCTCTTCACCTCTCAAAACCACAGAAACCGAAAATACCTTGTGGAAAATCGCTGAAGAGCTTCTCCCTGAGAGCGAGCCAGGTGATTTCAACCAGGCCCTGATGGAGCTGGGCGCTCTTGTCTGCCTGCCAACCAATCCGAACTGCAGCAGCTGTCCGCTGGCACAGGAATGCCGGGCCTATCAGCTGGGGATACAGGAATCCCGGCCAGTTCGAAAAGCCAAGGATCCAGTGCCCCATTATCAGGTGGTAGCCGCAGTCATTGAAAAAGATAGACGGGTACTCTTAGCCAAACGCCCTCCAGACGGATTGTTAGGGGGTTTGTGGGAGTTCCCTGGCGGCAAACAGGAGGGCACAGAGACCTTTCCAGAAACCCTGCGGCGGGAAATCCGAGAAGACCTGGACCTGGAAATCGAGGTTGGAGAGTCATTGGGCACCTATCATCATGCCTATACGCATTACCGGGTCACCTTGCAGGCCTTCCGATGCAAAGGTCTCAGCGACCAGCTTCAGCTCAATTACCATACGGATCTTTCCTGGGTTGAGCC
>JARROG010000374.1:0-1850 GCA_037384185.1 Anaerolineales bacterium
CTTGCTTAAAAAGCTATCCGGTCTGCCGGTTTCGCTGAACAGGAATCTGGCTATGAATATGCTGTATATTGCTCCTCCTATTTTTTTCGTAATCGCTTTTATTTTCTCAATGCTTGGCATGGGCGGCTCCCAGCTTTATATTCCAATTCTTTATTGGTTGGGAATGGATTTCAAAACTGAAGCTATCCCCCTTGGAATGCTTCTCAACGTAGTGAACAGCAGCTCGGCAGCCATCACCTATGGACGAAAGAAATTAATAAAATGGGGTGTTACCATTCCCTTTGCCATATCAATCATTCTCTTTGCTCCTCTGGGAGTATGGTTGAATGTGAAGCTGCCTGTCAAACCCCTCTTGGTTTTCTTCGCTATCTTCACCGCTACTGCTGCATTGTTAATGCTGTCAGGCTGGAAACCAGTCAAAGGTGAACTGTCTAAACGCGGACGGGTTGTGCTGGGGCTTTCCTCTGGTGCAGGTTTAGGTACAGTAGCGGGTTTGATTGGTCGAGGCGGTGGATCCTTTATTGTCCCTCTTCTGTATATTGCCGGCCTGGATGCGAAATTCGCAGCAGCTTCCTCAGCTTTTATCGTGACCTGTTCTGGCATTTCCAGCTTCATTTCTCACCTCGCTACTACCGCGAATCCCCAATGGCCAGTTTGGATCTCATCTGTTCTGGCAGTTCTCGTCGGCAGCCAGCTGGGCTCCAGATTAATGGCAGGGAAGATGAAATCGCAAACAGTGAAGCAAGTATTTGGCTGGGTATTGCTGGGTGTAGCAGCCTTGATCATCATCAAAGACGTGATCTTAGGCTAGGAGCAAACAGCTTACAAAGCTGAAGTTCACTGGGTGCGGAAGCCATGATAGATTGCCCTGCAATAATCATGAACATTCCTAATCCCAGAGACTATATTAGTACCGGGGATGACTGGGAAGATGTTGTCATGGCAGACAGCAAATTGCTTTTGGATTTTGCTGATACAGGAGGAGATTTTTTCAAAGGAAGACTGAATACCATCCAGTGCCCTGTCATCTTTACAGCCAGCCTGAAAGATTCTTCAATTCCTGACCCTGGCCAGCAGCAGCTGGGGATGGCACAACAGATTGATAAGAGCACCGTGGTTCTTAAAAACGCCGGAGATCACCCTTTGATGTGGACTTGCCCCGCTCAATTTCGTTCCTCAGCCCAAAATTTTCTCATAGAATTTAGAGGGAACAAGGAATCTCCAATATAAATGGCACCTGTCTGGAAAAGAATGCCGCTGAAGAGATTTCGAACTACTGCTGATCACCTAGCACTTCATAGGACCTTATTTCTATACGCAATAAACAGGGACCTTCCCTATCCATCATGTGCTCCTGAATATTTGCAGGGTGATCACTTTCCCGGCCCGGCGCTGCGCCTCAATGATATCCGTCATACCTCCTTTGATCCCGACAGCTACCTCATCACTCAGCCCGAAATAACTCAGGCAGGTATTGCAAATAATCAATCGAACTCCCTTGTCCTCCAGGGACTGCAGCGATTCAAGGACCGGCGATCCTTTGACAACCAGCTGAACTCCTTCTGTATAGAAACAGATCACCGCGGGTAAGGTGTCCGACTCATCGATCAATTTGAAGTACGTTTGCAGCAGCTTGGTCATCAAGGCGGGATCGGCTTCGCCCATTCCTTTGCGGGTAATTAACAGTACTGTGTCATTCGTGGGCATCTAATACCTCCTGAAATTGGATAAGTACGCTTGCAAGTTAAATTAATTTTCATATCCTGTAAAACGAGAACCACTGCATGCCAAGAAAGCTGACTGTTTTCCCGTCTGCGGTATTATACTTCCCCCTGCCCCAGCGAAACGAG
>JARROG010000375.1:0-3922 GCA_037384185.1 Anaerolineales bacterium
GTGAACCTGTTCTGGGCCATTGACCGAATGCTTAAGATCATCGAAGAGGGAAGCTTCTCCTCAGTGTCAGAGCTGAAAGAGCTCTTGCTGCAGGAAGCCCAGACTATCGCAGACGATGATGTCAAGATCAACCTGGCAATCTGCAAACACGCCCAACCGCTGGTCCCTCAGGATGCCAGGATCTTCCACCACTGTAATACCGGCAGCCTGGCCGCAGTCGATTACGGCACAGCGCTGGGGATCATCCGGGTAGCCCACGAGAGCGGTAAAAATGTCTTCGCTTATGTGGATGAGACCCGACCCCGTCTGCAGGGAGCCCGCCTGACTGCCTGGGAGCTGCTCCAGTACGGCGTTCCTTTCAAAGTCATAGCAGACAGCGCTTCAGGCCATTATATGAGAACAGAGAAGATCGATCTCTGTGTGGTGGGAACGGATCGGGTGGTCGCCAATGGGGATGTCGCCAATAAGATCGGGACTTACAATTTGGCGGTAGTCGCTCATGAGAACAATATTCCTTTTTATGTCGCTCTCCCCAAATCCACGATCGATCTGAAGATCCCCTCCGGTGATCAAATCCAGATTGAAGAAAGGCCGCCGGAAGAAGTGACCCACGTTGGGGATTGCCAGATCACCCCCGATAACACACCGGTCGGCAACCCGGCATTTGACGTCACCCCCGCGAAATATGTCACCGCCTTTATCACCGAGGACGGCATCGTATACCCTCCCTACGAAAAGAACCTGGCGAAGCTGTTCGAGGATTGAGCCGGAAATTATTTATCAGGGAATCGTCTATGGACCCAATTGACCGCATTCGCGAAACCAGCTGTTTTTTGTTTGATCTGGACGGAACAGTTTATTTGGGGGATCAGCTTCTACCGGGTGCGCGGGAACTGCTGGATTACCTAGGTGCTCGGAATGTTCCCTGCTATTTTCTTACTAACAATTCTTCCCGCTCCCGGGAAGATTATGCGGCCAAACTGACAGGCTTTGGGTTGACGACCGACCGGGAAAGGATTTTCTCTTCCGGCATGGCCACGGCTATCTATATTAAGAAGGATAAGCCTGGTGCCAGAGTCTACCTGGTCGGTACACCCTCACTGGAAAAGGAGTTCCGCGATTTTGGATTCCAGTTGGTGGATGAGAACCCTGATGTTGCCGTGCTCGGGTTTGACACCACACTGACTTATGCCAAGATCCGGAGGTTGTGCGATTTCGTTCTGGCAGGTATCCCTTATATCGCTACCCACCCGGATATCAACTGCCCCACACCAGATGGTTTTATGCCCGATATCGGGGCGATGATGGCAATGGTTGAGGCCTCTACAGGAAGAGAGGCTGACCTGATCATCGGTAAACCCCAGTCCCCAATGATCGAGGCGATTACCAACCTGACCGGATATCAAGCCGATCAGCTGACCATGGTCGGAGACCGGCTTTATACTGACATTGCGCTGGGTAAAGCCGGCATCCAGACCGTGCTGGTATTAAGCGGTGAGACCCGCCGGGAAGACCTGGTGGAGGCACCTCATAAACCTGACCTGGTTTGCGAAAACTTGGCTGAGCTGCTGCTTTTCCTGCGGGGAGGATTGGTAGGCAGTGATCAGTAATCAGTAAGCAGCGGTTGCGGGTCAGGTGTTAATCTTCCGGTCTGTTTACGGTCACTGTATTGTAGATAGACAGCTGGCCCCAGGTTCGCTGGAAGTCGTTTTCAGTCATCCAGTAAAGCTCGTCCTCCGATCCCCAGGAACTTAGAAACCCCCAGGGTGTGCTGAAACCGGTCTGGTTGATATGATCCGGATCGTAGGCAGCAGGGATCATGACATGGCCACCGACCCAGCGAGCTGATCCCTGCCAGTAGGTCAGGGATACCAGGGCCAGGGTCTTATCTTCCTTGAGAGAACTGAACAGGCCATTTCGATCTATTCTCCGGCAGCGAATCCGGGGATTTACCCCATTCAACCTGGCCAGCATACGGAGCAGGTTCGCAGCTTGGAAGACCAGACTCCCGTTGTCGTTCCCCAGAATCGTGTAGCGGCCTGTCCCTTTCAGGAGGCGGTCCCCGATCACCGAGACCAATTCTCCGCCGTCTGCACTCGTCTCATAGAGCAAGTTCAGTGCAGAGGCAGCTGCATACTTGGCGCAGTGGTTGCTGCTGCCTTGATCCCCTTGATAAGAAGCCAGCTGGGATTCACTCCAATCCCGCCAGTACCGGGCGGTTCCAGACATAAAACGCATTCCTTGATGGTCAATCTGTTTAAAGTATACCTTGCAGTCGGCCAGTTTCGAAAAGCGGATATCCGGCAGGCAGATGATCAGCCAGATTGAGGGAAAACGAAAAATATCGCAGGACAGTCCCTACCCTTTATTGGTGAAAAGGTCGATCAGGGCGCGGGCTGCATCCCGTGGTCCGGAAGTTTCCTTACCGGGGATGCCAAGCTGAGTGCGGATCTGTCCCACAAAGTAGCCTTCATCAAAGAAGTGCTGGAAATAGTCCGCAGCCAGGTTTTCATGAAGCTGTTGGTATTGGGGCGGGCCAAAGATATTACCGAAATAAGATTTGACGATCCCTTTGGATGTCGTGGTTCCCTTGCTCATGACCTTGCCTTCCCGGAATACGGTCAGTGCTTGATCGCTGGTAGTGAACTGCTCGATGATGGGATGGTCCTGGTCCACTTCCTGATAGTTGTTCGCATACAGGATATAGTTGACCTTGATTCCCTCCCGGATCAGACCATAGCTAGTCAAGGGCAGCAGCAGGCGGGCGTTGGTGTTGCTGGGATTAAGAAAGATTGCCCGGCCCATTTGGCCAAATTCATATCCCGGCTGAAGATCATCCAATCTGATGAATGCGCCGATCTCCGATCCGTAGCCCTGGATCTGGCCGTTTTCAAGATGCAGCGATCCCATATCGTCGGCGATGATGAGCATATCCTGCAGCAAGCTGTCACCCTGAACCCGGAAGGCTTCCAGAGTCTCCGATGTCATTGACGAGGATCTTCACTAATGCTCCGTGAAATGGCAGCGCTCCTTTTTTCATCATCTTGATGTTGTGCAGGGTGAGGATCATTTTCTTCAGATAGCCAAAATAAGCGAAACGGTCCTGATTTGGCACTGCGCCTACCAGCAGGTCGTTTTCACTGTCGTCAAAGAAAACGGTAGGCAGATCAGCGGTTTGATCCAGCACATCTCCAGGCACGCCGTACAAGTAAATTGCGTCCGGGCTGCGCCGCAGATCTTCCTCCCCGGCTAACTCAAATAGATTGCAGAGGGACATGCCCAATTCCAGGAAGCGTTCATGGATGTAGGTGAGTATTAACAACTCTCCTGCCAGTACTGGATAGCAGGTCCATTGGGAAGGATCAAGGTCCACCAGAGAGAGCGGATTTTCATGAATCCTCTGGAATTGTCCTTCCCGCTTGTTGGTGGGCTGGTTGAGAACTAGGGGGGGATTTAACAGCACCTGGCGGATGAGGGGGATCTCTTCCAGTTTTCCATAAGGCTTCCCGGCTGCCCTTGCCCAGCTGTGCACCGTGGTGTCATTAGAGACAATCGCTCCCATATCGACCCCGGCCCTGGCCTGCCTGTAGACCCGGGGATGATTTCCAGTGATGTTTTCCTGGATATCGCGGTAGGTGCTGATAACGATATGCATCAGCTGTTCTACAGTGGCATTGAACGTTCGGTAAGGGCGGTCATCCAGGCTCTCTTCGTTTGAGCTGGAGACAATCACAAAGCGGTCGAAACTACGCCAGGAATCATACAGATGTTCAATGAAACTTTCCAGGATGTCCAGGTCTTCAAAAAATATACTGGATCCAGGAAGGATATTGGGAATCACTGCCTGCTCCAGCATAGTGAGATACTGGAGAGTCTCGATCAGCAGGTTGATCGATCTAGGCCTGATCTCCTCTCCGCCGAA
>JARROG010000376.1:0-1814 GCA_037384185.1 Anaerolineales bacterium
AGGCCGATCTTGATCAGCACCCACGAGGTGGACCACAAGAAAGTGACTAGCAGCGCTTGGAGCCCTGCCCGGAGGCGGAGTGGACGTTCGTCTACCATCAGAACCCTCCTAGATCAGGATAGGCGCGCGATCGCGCCCGCCAACCTGACCCCTCCAGGCTTTTGTCCCTTCAGGTACTCGCCATGACTCCGGCTTCTGCGACGCTCGGTCCAGGCCTGACCCATCGCCACGGGCCAACGGAACCCTAGTCACCTGATTGGCAGTAGTAAGTATGCCTCATTATAGGGTGGATCAGCCCCTCTTGTCAAAATCAGGCCAGCCGCCGCTGATAGACATCCAGGATCTGATGGGCATGGTCCAGCACGCTCTCGCGCAGTGGCTGCGGGCCGAGGACCTGATCTATCCTCACACCTTCCTGGTCGAGTAATATTTCCAGGCCGATGCTCAAAGAACCCAGGGCCGAATACAAGTGGGTGCGCATAAAGTTAGCCAGGTTGAATTTGCTATCCGGATATCGAACGAACAGGGGCCGTCCTTCCTCCAACCCGGTGATGTGCTCGCCTGACAGATAGTTATAAGAAAGTAAATTTCCGCAGTCGGCATCGCCGGTCAGCCCTTGCTGAAAAAGGACTTCGAAGATTCTGGATTGGTCCATGTCAATCTCCAAGGAATCTAAAAATTCTTGGAAGATTTCAACCCAGGCATTCAGATCCGATGTGCAGTTGTTGCTGTGGACCATCGCGACCGGTTTTCCGGCAGGCGTGGTCACCATATCGATCTCGGGATGAACCTCTGATAGGGGATCTTCCAATACGATCATGGCGAACACCGAGGTTCCTGCTGAAATATTGCCAGTCCGCACAGAAACGCTGTTGGTAGCTACCATGCCGGTGCCGGCGTCCCCTTCCGGGGGAGCAAGCGGTATCCCGGCTTTAAGACCAAGGGAGGGATCTAAGGTTTTCGCGCCTTCTTCCGTCAGCAGTCCAGCCTGTTCCCCTGCCATGAGGACTTCTGGCAGAATATCCTGGATCTTCCACGGGATGGATTTTTCAGCTAATCTCTGATTGAACAATCCAACCATGGTCTCATCGTATAGATGGCTGCTGCTGTCGATGGGAAACATTCCAGACGCATCACCGATGCCCAGGACTTTCTTTCCGGTCAGCTTCCAGTGGACATAACCCGCGAGGGTCGTTAGGAAGTTGATCTCTTGAACGTGAGGCTCTTCGTTCAAGATCGCCTGATAGAGATGGGCGATGCTCCAGCGTTGGGGAATATTGAAATTAAAGAGACCGGTCAGCTCTTTAGACGCTTGACCGGTCGTAGTGTTGCGCCAGGTACGAAAGGGAACCAATAATTTTCCACCTTGGTCGAAGGCTAGGTATCCATGCATCATGGCGCTGAACCCCAATGAACCTACGGTCTCCAGTGAGGTATCGTATTTCTCATTGAGATCTTTTTGGAGATCCTGGAAGGATCCCTGCAGCCCTCCCCAAATATCATCCAAGCTGTAGGTCCAGAGACTGTCCTCGAACCTGTTCTGCCACTCATGGCTTCCTGAGGCGATCGGGAAATGGTCATCAGAGATCAGCACGGCTTTGATTCGGGTGGAACCCAATTCGATGCCCATTGAAGTATGACCATTTGCGATTAATTCTTTGATCTCGTCCTGTTCCATGTTGACTCCTGTGGGTCAGGTCTTATTCTTCCCGTAAATTCCCTATATAAACCCTGGACCCACTGCTATATATTTTGTTCGGTGGACCAGGATCAATCCCGTTCCAGGATCGCCGGCCGATTGATCGTCCGTTCTC
>JARROG010000377.1:0-1813 GCA_037384185.1 Anaerolineales bacterium
TAGAGCGTTGCGTTGACATCGCAAAGGTCGTTGGTTCGAGTCCAATACCGCCCACTTACAATCCTCCCCTTCCGGGAGGATTTTCTTGTTATACTGAGCCTATCAAACATTCAAGTTGGGATCCCTGTCCCGCGGCCGTATTGGCCAGGGGCATTCACTGATGCAGGGGGCCAACACTCCACTTACGCCAATCCTCCGAAGAGGTTCAATGCCCCCCACTGCAGAGCTTCCCGAATAAAATGAAACCCAGCGACACACCAACCATCCTCGCTCTTGACACCAACCTCGCAACCCTCTCTTCCGTGGGGGGAAAAGGAGCCAATCTGGCGCGCTTGGTTCAGGCCGGATTCCCGGTCCCACCAGCGCAGATCATCAGCACAGCAGCTTACAGCGAGTTCGTACACACCAACCAGCTATCAGAAACGATTGCGGACGCACTCCAGGACACAACGGCGGATGACGCCGCAGCTCTTGAATCCGCATCGGACAAGATTCGTTCCGCATTTAGGTCAGGCCAGCTGCCTGCCAGGATTTCCAATGACGTCCGGGATATGTACACTGCCCTGGGTCGGGGACCGGTGGCGGTCCGCTCCTCAGCCACTGCGGAAGACCTGCCGGGCTATTCTTTTGCCGGGCAGCAGGATACCTACCTCAACGTGGTCGGGGAGGAAGCGCTCCTCAAGGCGGTGATCGACTGCTGGAGCAGCTTGTGGACCGCCCGGGTCATCGGCTACCGGGCCCGCAATGGGATTGACCACGAGACAGCCCGGCTGGCGGTGATCGTGCAGGCCATGGTGTCCAGCGAGACCTCAGGAGTGCTCTTCACCGCCAACCCTCTCACCGGGAAACGCGGCGAGATCGTGATCGATGCCATCTATGGTCTGGGCGAAGCGCTGGTTTCCGGTCAGGTTGAGCCAGACCATTATCTTATTGATAGCCAGGACCGGATCCTCAGCCGGACGCTGGGGCAGAAGAGTACCGTCATCCGTGGTCAGGAGGGCGGGGGCACGCTCACTTTCCAGGAGGACAACTCCACAAAACAAGCTCTTACTGACGCACAAATCTTTGAGTTGGCCCGCCTGGGTCGGGCGGTCGCCTCCTTATTCGGCGCCCCGCAGGATATCGAGTGGGCTGTCCAGGATCACAAGATCTGGCTGCTGCAATCCCGTCCGATTACCACCCTCTATCCTCTTCCTGAGAACATCTCCCCTGAGCCGCTCAAGGTATTCTTATCCTTCGGAGCTGTCCAGGGCATGCTGGATCCCATGACTCCGCTCGGTCGGGATGCCATCCGGGGGTTGTTCGTCGGCGGCGCCCGGATCTTCGGAGCCCGTTATACCCTGGAAGATCTGCCCACGCTGGCGGATGCGGGAGAACGCCTATGGGTGAATTTCACCGGCCTCCTGAAAAATCGCCTGGGCCGCAAGATCCTGCTCGCCGCTCTGGATTATGTCGAACCGGGGGCGAAGCAGTCCCTTCTCGCGCTCATTGAAGAAGGCAGCCTGCCTCTCTCACGGGGCGTCCGACCAATGATCACCTTCCAATTACTCAAGGTCGTCCTACCGACATTGAGCCGGGCAGTGACCACACTCCTCCGCCCTGAAGCCCAGCGCGATCGATTGCTGGAGGATATAGAGACCTGGTTGGGAGATCTGCAGACCAGGATCACAGCTGCGGAAACCCCAACCGAACTCCTGGCCTTGATCCGGGCCATTCCCGCCGATGCCATCGACTTCCTGCTGCCGCAATTCGTGCCCCGCTTCGGGATCGGGATGGCTGCCTTCCTCACTGAGCGTGAGCAGGGACTTCTTTG
>JARROG010000378.1:0-1810 GCA_037384185.1 Anaerolineales bacterium
GATTCACCCGTTTCAGAATCGAACTCTGTGGTTTTGGGTGCTAAATACTGGTATGTTGCGATAGCAGGTCTCTCTTCGTCCTGCCATTTCTCCAGAGCGGCTTTTGATGCTCCATAGACACTGTTTCCAGCCATGAATGTCATTCGGGAAGCGGACACACTCCCAGAATCCCGGGTTTCTCCAGTATCTGCACTGATCAGCTTTACCTTTTCGAAAGGAACGCCTACTGCTTCCGCTGTCATCTGGATGATGGCGGTGTGGGCTCCCTGCCCAACTTCAGCAGCAGCATGCCTGACGATCACCTGTTCAATCTCCTTCCCTCCCTGGAGTTCTACAGTTGCCCAGGAATTCTCCTGGTAGACGGCTGAAAAACCGATATTTTTCAAACCACCGGCAAAACCCACGCCCTGTTGATAACCATCCACCACCGGCAATTTATCTTTCCTATGCCATCCTGAAGCGTCTTTCTCCCAGAAAGATTCCTCCGCACAGCGCTCCAGCACTTGATCGATATTCACGATACCGGGAAGTGGCGTATTCACTGATGCCAGCGATTCTTTAGCAAGGACATTCTTCAATCGAAATTCAACTGGATCGATTTCCAATTTCTCGGCCAATTTATTGACCTGACTCTCCGCTGAAAATGTTCCCTGAGGACCGCCAAATCCCCGGAAAGCCCCGCCGGGGACTTTATTGGTTGCCACAGCCCTGGCATCGACCTTGATATTGGGAATATCATATACGCCCGTACAGGAGATGAAAGCATTCACAAGCACTTTATTGGAGGTATACATGTAGGCTCCCCCATCTGCTGTGATATCGACTTCTGCAGCAGTGATCCTGCCATCCTTGCTTGCACCCCAACGGGCTTTAATATGATAAGCATGGCGCTTGTGATGGCCGACAATCGATTCCTCTCGGCTCCAAACGATCTTTACCGGCCTGTTGATATCCATTTCCCGAAGGCGTTGGACAGCCAATCCCAGCACGATCTGGATGGATAGGTCCTCCCGACCGCCAAAGGCGCCGCCTACAGCTGGGTGGATGACCCGCACCTGGTCCAGCTCTAAGCCGAGTGCATGAGCGATCTGTTCCTGTTCTTCATGAGCCCATTGTCCACCCACTGCTACGACCACCCGACCTTCCTCGTCATAATATGCCATGCCGGCTTCAGGTTGAAGATAAGCATGTTCCTGGACAGGTGTATGGTACTCCCCTTCAACAATTACATCTGCCTCCTGGAATCCTTTCTCAATATCGCCCTTGCGGATCTGATGGGATGAGTATATGTTGCTCTCTTTGTCTGGATGGATCAGCATCGCGTTCTCCTGAGCTGCTTCGAAGGGATCGAGCAGTACAGGCAGGTCTTCATATGTGACTTTGATCAACTTGCGGGCAGCGTCCGCTATCTCCTCTGTCTCGGCAATCACCGCCGCAACCTGGTCACCCACAAAACGGACCCTGTCTGTAAACGGCTTCTCAGAACCAGGGCCGCACAATACCGGTTGATCCGGGATCTGCAAGCCGTACTCATTGACAGGCACATCTTTCGCTGTCAGGATCAGGACTACACCGGGTAACGCAGCTGCCTGGCTGGTGTCGATTTCCTTGACGATCGCATGGGGCCGCCCAGCAAAGAGGATCTTCATATGCAGCATATCTGGCTGACTGAGATCCCCTGAATATGCTGCTTTCCCAGTGACTTTGTCTAGCGCATCTACTCTTTTATGTGATTTTCCGATAGCTCCCATATGATTTCCTTCTTTCCCGACTGTTGAGAGAGTTATTGACCCAACAGTCTGGCCTTTTC
>JARROG010000379.1:0-1806 GCA_037384185.1 Anaerolineales bacterium
TCGCCCTGGTCGGAGCGTTCTGGCTGTTCTTCCTGTACTTCCACGACAGCTATCATGTCGGCCAGACCGAGATCCTCCGCCAGGCGACAGGAACAGACGACAAGATCATTTAACTCCGAACGGAATCTCCCCTGAAAAAAAGCAGCCCCTGCGAATACTATTCAACAGGGGCTTTTTTCAATGATCGGCTTCTGTCACCGATTCATCTCTAGCGGCAATTTGGTGGATTTTCTGAAGGATTCAGTGATTGACCACGATCCTGAAGATAGTTTAGAACTGCTTCCCTGCCATCACTGTACAACTGGATCATCTCCGTATCAGATTCCTGATAGAAGGAAAGGTATAATCCACTCCCATCCTCTGTGATGATTCCCAGAGCTGCCACGGAGACACCAACAGAACCGACATCCACGTTGTCGACCGTCACACTGGCAGACTTCTTTCCAATCAGCAGTCCATCCTTTGAAACACTGCCCTGATATACAAAGGTACTTGTTTGCGGATTCCCATTTGAATTAGTAAATGGAAAAGATTCTTCACCGTAGAAATCTCCTGAGTCAAAATTGACATCCAGAGGGATCTTGGCCATACCATCAGAATCCCCTCCATCCCCAACCCACTCATCACATACAAACGACAAGTGGCCCGTGAATGAAACCTGAGGGTGTGCGGCCTCAGGAACAGCATCGTTTCCCTGATTGTCTGTGTCCGGACTCAGCCCAGCATCTCCAGCGACCTGCTGGCGAGCTTCTGCCAGCTTCTCATCACTACAGTCCTCCAATCCGGCAGCATGCGCCAGGGCTACCTGGCTCTGCAGGAAGCGGCCCGCTCCTCTCTCCAGCAGCCGGTTGAGCTCAGCCTCCCCCAGATTGCGAGCTTCCTTGACAAGCAGTTTCCGGATCAGCCCTCCGCTCAAGCTGCCGCCGGAAAGCACCACTTCCACGGCTTCCGAACCCACATTGCGCAAGATCCTCCGCCCTAATGGTCCTACTGCAGAGAAGATCCGGTCTCCCGTGCGCTTCACTGAATGCCAAACACGCGTGAAGAACTTGCGCCGATCTTTCCGAAGTTTGTGCAAAAAGCCGATCCGCAGTTTAAGCTTGGCTTCTTCAGCCTTACAGTATTCAGTCAAGATCTGCAGCTCACAGGTCTTACCTTCCGACTGATAAGCTGCCCGCAGGGTCCGGCAGCTGTCATTCAACTCGTTGCGCTGCTGCTTGGTGGCGTGGATCAAATGCCCCAGCGCGTCACTGGCGTCATTCCCAGTGACCTCCCTGGCTTCCTGGAGCGTGCTCGGGGTTTGATCCGCATTCTCTCCATCCACTTGGTTCAAGAGGATGGAATGGCTGGCAAACGCCAGGGAAACCGACTCATCCAGGGTCCCAGAGGCAGGGGATTGGGCTGCCGCCGGAACAACCGGGAGCAGTCCCATCAGAATTATGATCAGCATAACAATGTGTTTTATCTTCATGATTTTCTCACTCCTCGATCACTGCCAGTCCTTCCAGGTAGCGCAGTTCTCCATCTACCAACCCAAATGAGAGCGAATCCCCGTAGTACAGCTTTCCACCTTCCAGGAACTCCTGCTCTAAAGGAACCTCGATATAGTCATCCAATCCAGCGGACTCGATCACATCCTGCAGGGTCATCCCGGCAGAGAACTGCTCCGGGATGTACGGCAGTTCAGCAAGCGGTCCCGGGATGCTCTCGTTCAGGTCCTCGCTGCTGGCGAGCTCTCCATCAAAGAAGGTATAGCTTTTCCCTGCCGTGTAATATTCCCAGACCTCCTGGCGGACATCCACCCGG
>JARROG010000380.1:0-1801 GCA_037384185.1 Anaerolineales bacterium
GTTTTTGCCTGTTCTGAAGGAGGGTGATCACCACCGCGCCTACTGCCAGGCTGATCGTGTAAGGGAAGAGCAGGAACCAGCCCACAAATGGCAGTAGGCTGGCCAACAGGAAGATCGTACCAGCCCGGACCTCCCGTTTGACTGGATGCATTTTTGGATACAGCCGCTGGCTGAGATAGCTGATAAAAGCAGCCAGTCCATACAACAAGCCGATCAGAAAAGTACCGTAGATCCCGAAGAGAGGAATGTAGAGGATCGGGGCGTTTTTCGCGGCAGCTCCTAATCCGAGCGAGAGTATAGTGATCAGGGCTGTGTTGAGAAGTCCGATCCAAAATGATCGCTTCCAGTGATTTTCCAATGTTTGGCGGACTCGATCCACATGGAGAGGAAAGAGTCCGCGCATGAATAACAAGCTGGCAATCAAGCTGACCAGCGAAAGAATTGAGAGCAAAATTACGGTAAAAGTTTCCATTTGATCCTCCAGTGCAGTTTAATGGGTCTGATGATTGCTGTCAGGGAGCAAGTGCTGCCTCAGCAGCAGATAGTTGAACAAAACCCCCAGACCACCGGCGGCTCCGATCAGGATCCAGGGCGAAAAGGCCAACCCTGCCAAACTGCCGTGGGGAAGCAGGTTCTGGCCGAGGACTCTGACCTGCAATTCAAGCTCAATCCACCAAACCAACCAACTGCTGGCCAGTTGAGCGAGATATACTCTCAAGCCAGTACCCAGTTCCTGCCCGATATTAAGCAGCCGCGGCAGCCAGCCTGACCTCTGAAAGACGGGGACGAGAGCAGCTAGCACAGCCGCGATACTGAGGCTTTCGATGATCATGGTCCAGGTGAGGGTCGGGGTCAGAGATCGTTCTTCCTGCAACCGGGAGACGACCAGGCTGGAAAGATCCCGGGATAATTCTAGAGCGGGTAGGCTTTCCAGGCGATAGCTAAGATTTTCTAGATCTTCCAGTCTTCCCCGGCAGGAAGTGCATTCTGCCAGATGGCTTTGAATTTGTTCCTCCAGTCCTGGATCCAGCACACCGTCCAAATATGCTTGAAGTTGATCTTCAGAGAGATGGGATGTGAGTTCAGCCAAGGTTTTCCTCCTCTAGCAACTCTGCCAATTTGCGGCGGGCCCGATACAGGTGACTGCGAACGGTGTTCAAGGGAAGCTCCATGACCCGAGCCATTTCCTTATAAGACAGATCCTGGAAATGGCGCAGTTCAAGAGCTACACGCTGGCTGTCGGGCAGCTGCCAGATAGCTCGATAAAGCTGCTGGTGCTCTTGAGAGAGTTCTAAAAGGGCTTCCGGGTTCATTTTGGGGGAGCTTGGCAGCCGATACCGTTCGTCCTCCAGGGGAACCCGCTCCAGCCGGGCTTTCTGGAGCTGGTTGTAGCACAGGTTTGCAGCCAGAGTGCGCAGCCAGGGTCCAAAAGGCCGTTCGAGATCATAAAGTGCGATGTTGCGGTAGGCTCTCAAGAATGCCTCCTGGGTGAGGTCCTCGGCTTCCTGCGGCCTGCGGAGGATCCGCAGACAAACGTTATATACTGAGCCCTGATACTCCTGGATCACCAGGCCATAAGCCTCCAGGTCTCCGCTCTGGACCCGCCTCAGCAGCTCCTGCTCCTCGTTGCCAGTCATTTCTATATTGTATTACAGCCGGGAAGTCTAAAAAGTTGCAGGGTTGGAAGAGGTGGTGAGTGGGAGTCAACAGACTGGGAGACTTAATAGTCGGGAGATAAGCGAAAGGATGATTGGGGATCCTGAGGCCATTGCTATCTAGTTCCCTCGTATCCAAGTCTCCT
>JARROG010000381.1:0-2130 GCA_037384185.1 Anaerolineales bacterium
AGCCACACGGGACGGGAGAACTACCTGGCGCAAGTCAGGAATCTGGAACCCCGCCAGCCTCGAGCCCACTCAGCAGCCAGACAACCTCGAACTGCTCCCCGGCGTTCCTGGGCAGCCCGCTTTGCGACAATCGCAGCTATCTTCCTGATCGCTCTCTCCAGCCTGGGAGGTACAGTTTACGCTGCCCAGGCGGCAGGGCCTGATGATCTGCTGTATGATGTCAAAACCCTCACCGAGGAGATTCAGGTCAGTCTGGAATCCGATCCAGAGGAAAAATTGGATCTCTATGTGTCTTTTGCCAACCGCAGGCTGCAGGAAATCCAGGATCAGGTAGCTGCCGGTGAAGAAGTATCCCAAAAAGCTTTGGACTTGCTGGAAAAGCACACTGAAAAAATGCTTGAACAAGCAGCAAATATGGGTGGTATTGGGCTGGATAGAGCCCTGGCCCAAATCGAGACAAATCTACAAAAGCAAAATCAGATGATGGCAGAAATTGGACAGGAACAGAGAGGTTGGAACTGGTCGAAAACGGCCGGAAAGAACCGCAAGGATTCAAGAATGAGGTCCGACAGCAGAAAGAGAATTCCGGGAAACCCGGGAAGGGAAATGACAAGGATAACGGGAACTCAACTCAACCCGATTCGCCCCCCGGGCAGGAAGGAAAGGATGATCCGGGAAATGGATCCGGGAACGGTAAAAACGGCAACTGAATAACAGAAAAGGGCGCTTGGTATCTACAAGTATGGAGCAAAAATCAGCAGCAAGCTCACAGATACTAAACAACGTCCTCCAGTGAGAGAAATTTAGAACAAGGAGAAAATAAATGAAAAAAACAAATCACCTACTGCACATCTTGTTAGCAGCTATGATCACACTGACCAGCCTGGCCGGAACAGTTTCCACTGGATTTGCCCAGGAAGGTGACGATCCCTCCATCAATATTCTGGCTGAGGAATCTTGCGGAGAGGTCGAGTTATCTATCAGCTGGATGCCGGTTTCAGATAAATCATATTCGGTATTCATGGATTTTGGTGATGAAGAGACTACAGAAATTAAAACAGATAGCACCAATATTACTCTCAACCATACTTATATCAATCAAGGTGACTACACGCTCACGGTGCAAGTAAAAGACGCAGACACTGAAGTCATTTACGGCACATCTACTAAAAGTTTGATCCTGGAAGGCCCAGAAGTAACACTGGAAAGCCAGCCCTTCCCGCCTATGTTCATCACCGGAGATAACGGCCAGGTAGATTTCAACGTTGTTGTATACGGTGGTACACCGGATTACAGCTACCAATGGGATCTTGATGGAGATGGGAACCCAGATGCCGCTAATGGTAACTCGGCATCTTACACATACAGCGAGGTTGGTGAATACACGGCTCAAGTAACGGTTACTGACATGTGTGGATTCACTGAATCGGCCAGCATGCCGGTTGTGGTAGCGGAAGAAGAGGATGTTTGCCACCCCATGGCTCAAAAAATCGCTGACGGTATCAGCAGCCTGCTGCCTGAACAAAAAGCAGCGGAATACAATTGCGAGGACATCTACACCATGTTCGACAACGAGGAAGGCGACAACAACCTCGGATTCGGCCGCATGTGGATGGCTTACAAACTAGCCGATACGATCGATCTGACCTGGGAAGAAATCCTGGCCTGGCATCTGGATGAAAGCGGCTGGGGAACCTTGCTGCAGCTCAACCGCTTCGCGGACTTGTTGGAGGAACATTCCATCGCGGACCTCGTAGGCCTGGTAATGAGTGAAGACTACACGATGAATAACGTCCGCACGGCAGTCCGCAGTGCTACCCGCTATGAGGCCGATTTTGAAGATGCCCTGGCACGGGCCGCCGACGGCGCCAACCCCGGAGAGCTTTCCCAGTTCTATAAACTGGCCGCTGATCTGGAAGTTGAGCCTGAGGTTCTTGATACCTACCTGGCTGATGGGATGACCCTGCCAGAGTTGAAGCACACGGCCAATTTCGCGGACAAGATGGATGTGGACTGGACCGAAATTGCTGATCTCCGCACTGATGCAGAAAGTTGGGGTTCAATCAACCAGGCTTATCGCATGGCCAATGAAGATCTAAGCGCTGCAGAGATCCTGTCTTTGGGAGTTGC
>JARROG010000382.1:0-2823 GCA_037384185.1 Anaerolineales bacterium
CCGCTGAGCCGGCTGCAGTTTGAACGCTTAACCTCACCACAAGATCAAGCAGGCCAGATCTTTCGCCCACCTCCCGGGGGGACGATCTGATCGATCTGAGACAATGTCTCCTTATCCAGGGGAGGCAGTTCTCCAGCAGCAACGTTCTGCCGCAGCTGATTGACTGTCTTTGCGCCGGGGATAACAGTTGTCACGGCCGGGTGAGCCAGCACAAATTGGATCGCCAGCTGCGCCAGGTTTTGTTCTCCAGCAACCTCCCTGAGCTGGTCAACTTTCTGGAGATCATTCAAGAAGATCTTGTTCTCATCTGGATTCTCAATCCAATTCTGACGAAAATCCCCTTCCGGAAATTGCGTATTCCGATCAAACTTGCCGGTCAGGATGCCCATCGCCAGCGGGCCGCGGACAATGACACCGATGTCATGCTCCAGACAGTACGGGAAAATTTCCTCTTCTGCTGTCCGATTCAGGATGCTGTAATCGATCTGGAGAGTGGCCATCCCGCCATCGGAGTTGAAATCTTTGATGAACTCGAACATAGATGAACTCAAACCATAAGCCTTGATCAAACCCTTTTGCTGCAAGCGCTGGACCCCCTCAAGGAAATATTTTGTGTTAGGTTCAGGTTTATGGATGTGGCACTGAAGCAAATCGATATACTCAGTATTCAACCGCGCCAGGTTTTCCTCGACGCCAGCCATCAATTTTTCTGTACTGTCATATACTGAGACAAAATCATCGTGATCAAAACCAATCCAGCCAATCTTTGAGGCGACGATAAACTGCTCTCGGCGGCCTTCCATGGCCTGACCCAGCAGGCTTTCACTGTGGCCCAGTCCGTAGACATCAGCTGTATCAAAAAAATTGATCCCGGCATCCAGGGCTGCTTCAATGGTGTCCAGAGAGTTTTGATCATCCACGGGTCCCCACTCATCCCCTCCAATCGCCCACAAACCGATCCCGATCTCTGTCACAGAGAGTCCGCTCTTACCCAACCTTCGTTTATTTAGTGCCATCAATTGCCTCCCATCATAAATAATCAGCTTTCAAAGTCCCAACAGGTCCGCTTCAGCCTGCATGGCCTCCAGAATCCAGCCCACGAAGCGCTCCAGAGGAACGTTCAGATTGACCTCACACTTGAGGATCTTATCCCGATCCACACTGGCAGCGAACGAACTGGATTTGAACTTCTTGAGGACAGAGTCCACGCTCACTCCGGAGAGCTTTTGGGGGTGGACCAGGGCAACGGCGACAATCAAGCCAGTCAGATCATCGCAGCTCAGCAAGGCATAATCCATCAAAGTTGACGGCTCTACTCCGCTAAACTCAGAAGCGTGGGATTGGATGGAGCGGATGATCTCCGGATCCAGATCCTCATCAGCCAGTATTTCCGCGAGCAGGAGCGTATGGCGCTCCATATCGTCCTTGGTGCGCTCATAATCGGCGTCGTGCAGCAAACCGACGATTTCCCAAGTCTCAGGATCACCGCCCAGCTCATTTGCCAGCTTTTTCATAGCCACCGCAACGCCATAATGATGCTTGCGCAGATTCTTGTTCTTGATATGCTGATGAAGGATTTCCAGGGCTTGTTCTCTGTTGATCATCTTTCTGCCTCGTTGTTTATAGTTATCTGCAGTATAACATGGGCGGTATCACCCCCCGGATCTTTTCAGCGGTCCTGATTGACAGGACAAACCTGAAACGGTTCGATCCTGCCGCATCGCGAATCATGCCGTATGCGTGGAGCCTGCTGATTGTCGTGATCCCCTCGATCCTGGCCAATCACACCATTGGATGCTTCCAGGTCAGGGATGATCACCAGGGAATCGTTTATCATCACTTTGCCGTCCATGACCGAGATACTGACATCCTGACCCTGGAGAGTGGGAGCAGCGCTCAGCTCCACCACGTCGGCCGCCATGACTTTACCGTCCACAACATGGTAAAGAAGCACGTCGGTCAGAGCGGGGATATCAGCCAGCAGGCCTTCGACTGTGCCGTCAGGCAGAGCCGCAAAAGCCTCATCGGTGGGAGCGAACACTGTCAGCGGGCCTTCGGCCTTGAGCGCGTCTACCAATCCAGCGGCTTGCACAGCAGCCACCAGGGTGGTGAAGCGGCCGTCTTCCACTGCGATATCAACGATGTCGCGGGTTTCTGGAAGGACCACAGCGTCGATGACATGGATGACACCATTGCTTGCTTCAATGTCTGTGATAATAATCTGAGCATTATCAACCATCACCTTGCCATCCATGACCGAGATATCAAGGTACTGTCCCTGGAGAGTCTCCAGCTGAGTGAGCTCGACAACGTCGGAAGCCATATATTTCCCTTCGGCAACATGATAGAGCAGGATATTGGAAAGAGCCGGAATATCCTCTAACAACGCCGCTACGGTGCCTTCAGGCAGAGCGGCAAAGGCATCATCTGTAGGAGCGAACACGGTCAGAGGCCCTTCACCGTTGAGAGCATCGACCAAGCCAGCAGCTTCCACGGCAGCCACCAGGGTGGTGAAGCGGCCGTCTTCCACAGCGATGTCAACGATGTCGCGGGTTTCTGGGAGAATGACAGAGTCAATCAACAACATGGTAGAGCAGCACATCGGTCAGGGCAGGGATATCAGCCAGCAGCGCATCTACAGTGCCTTCCGGCAAAGCTGCAAAGGCATCATCTGTGGGCGCGAAAACAGTTAGAGGACCTTCGCCTTTGAGGGCATCGACCAATCCAGCAGCTTCCACGGCAGCCACCAGGGTGGTGAAGCGGCCGTCTTCCACAGCGATGTCAACGATGTCGCGGGTTTCTGGGAGAATGACAGAGTCAATC
>JARROG010000383.1:0-1780 GCA_037384185.1 Anaerolineales bacterium
CCTTATACAAGAATTCAATCCAGGATTTGGCACACCAGATCCTGGCATTTTTTAAGATCGATAACGCCCGGTTGGAGATCATCTATAAGGGAGCGCTTCCCTTTGTGCTGGCAGCCCGGATTGAGGCTGCGGTCAAAGGCTGCCTGGAGAGCGAAGAGCAGTTCCTGCTGGAGTTCATCCCTGAAAACCAGTACCAAACTCGCAAAGACCGCAACCGGCGCTCACGACTTTATCTGCCTGGAAACACCCCCAAGCTGATGCTCAACGCCGGAATCCACCAACCAGACGGGATCATCCTCGACCTGGAGGACTCTGTCGCCCTGGACAAGAAAGTTGAGGCCCGTCTGGTGGTCCGGAATGCCCTCCGGGCAGTGAACTTCTACGGCGCTGAGCGCATGGTACGCATCAATCAGCTTCCCCTTGGCCTGGAAGATTTGGAATATGTGGTACCCCATCACCTGAATTTGGTCCTGCTTCCTAAATGTGAGACAGCTGAACAGGTCCAGGAAGTGGATGGAAAGATCACTCAGGTCCTGGCTGAGAGCAGGCTGGGTTATCCGGTGTATATTATGCCCATTATCGAAAGTGCTCTGGGAGTGGTCAACGCCTACGAGATTGCCGCAGCCTCTGATCGAGTTGCAGCCCTGGCGATTGGGCTGGAGGATTACACGGCGGACCTGGGCACCACCCGCACAAAAGATGGGACAGAAAGCTTTTATGCCCGCAGCCAGCTGGTCAATGCTGCCAAGGCAGCCGGAGTCCAGGCAATCGATTCTGTCTTTTCGGACGTTGGGGATATGGACGCTCTCCGGGAGGTAGTCAGGGAATCGAAATCCCTGGGATTTGATGGGATGGGATGCATCCATCCCCGCCAGATCAAAGTGATCCATCAAGCCTTTGCGCCCACGAGTGATGAGATTGAGAAGGCTAAGAGGATCGTTCTGGCGTTTGACGCTGCCACAGAACAGGGCTTGGGAGTGGTCTCACTGGGTACAAAGATGATCGACCCGCCTGTGGTCAAACGGGCGCTGAAAACCATCCAGCTGGCTCTCGACGCCAATCTGCTTCCAAAAGATTGGAAAGAGATCGATCAGCAGGGTGACGATCCTTCGGGAAAGAGATAGGAGAAATCATGGCAACCAAGTTCCATAAGAACGCTGTCGGCCGGTTGATCCCGGAAGAGATCAACGGCCAACCTGTGATTCCTTTCCAGGGTGTCGATCAATATATTACAGATGGCAAACGCTACGCTCCGCCGCTGGCGTCCTGTGCTAATTATCCCCGGGACGGGAACAAACTGGTTGAGGATCTCAAGACCGCCCTGATCCAGTCCGGCATCCAGGATGGTATGACCATCTCCACTCACCATCATTTCCGCAACGGGGACCTGGTGGCAAACATGCTCTTCAAGGCAGCTTCTGAGTTGGGCTTGAAGGATCTGGTCTGGTTTCCATCGGCTTCTTTTCCCTGTCATGAGCCGATCATCGAGTATCTCAAGGACGGCACCATCCATCATATTGAAGGCAGTATGAACGGCCCCTTGGGTCGTTTCGCGTCGCTGGGCGGTATGAAAGGCACCGGTGTGCTGCGCTCCCACGGCGGCCGCTACCAGGCCGTGCAGGATGGGGAAGTGATCATCGATATCGCAGTTATCGCCGCACCGACCGCTGACCCCTTTGGCAATGCCAACGGCCTGACCGGGGAATCAGCTTGCGGCTTGCTGGGCTTTGCCCTGGCGGACTCCCAGTATGCCCACAAGGTCATCGTGGTCACTGATAAC
>JARROG010000384.1:0-1758 GCA_037384185.1 Anaerolineales bacterium
AACAGCCAGCCATCTTCCGGGACACAATAGCAGCTAACATCCGCCTGGCCCGACCCAACGCCGATGACAGCGCTGTGGCTGCGGCGGCAGCCGCCGCCCACCTCGCCGATTTCATCGACACCCTCCCGGAAGGATTCAACACCGTCATCGGCGAGGGTGGGGCCCGCCTCTCCGGCGGGCAGGCACAGCGCCTGGCCCTGGCACGCGCTTTCCTGAAAGACGCCCCGCTGCTGCTGCTGGATGAACCCACCTCTCAGCTTGATCCGGTCATAGAGAGTCAGCTGGCAGACGCCACCCGCAGGCTGATGGCTGGAAAGACGGTCATCACCATCGCCCACCGGCTCAATCCGGTATTTCAGGCTGACCGCATCGTGGTCCTGCAGGATGGATCTATCGCAGCAATCGGCCGGCACAGCGATCTGATCCTCAACAGCCCTCTTTACAAGGATTTGGTCCAGGCATACACCGGTCTGGACAGGATCCAGAGCAACAATCTGCCCCAGGATCCCATCTCAACTTCAGCATACCAAACTACTCCATCAACCCAGGTTGAACTTTCCCTACCGCAAGACGGGGACCTGGAGAGCACTGCACCGCAATCTGTGATCCGGCGCTTGTTAAGATTTTTCAAACCTTACCTCTGGGAAGTGCTGGCTTCCGCCCTGCTGGGAACCCTGACAATCGGCTCCAGCATCGGACTGATGGGTGCCTCAGCCTGGCTGATCGTCACTGCTGCTACCCACCCCAGTATTGCCGTTCTGCAGGTCGCCATTGTCGGGGTGCGCTTTTTCGGGATCTCCCGGGGAGTCAGCCGCTATGCGGAACGCCTGGTCTCTCATAATCTAACCTTTCGGATCCTAACTGATCTGCGGGTGTGGTTCTATGACGCGCTGATTCCTTTGGCTCCAGCCCGCACCAGCCGCTACCGAGCAGGTGACTTGCTCAGCCGGATCACCTCGGACATCCGAACATTAGAGGACTTTTATGTCAGATCCCTGGCACCACAGCTGGTTGCGATCCTGGTAGGCCTGGGAACAGGAGCCTTCCTGTTTCAATACCAGCCCATCCTGGCCGCCTTGCTGGGCAGCACCTTCCTCCTCGGCGGACTGCTGCTACCGCTGGGGGTACGCCATCTGGCAGCTGGGCCTGGCCGGAGTCTGGTCCAATCCCGGGCTAATCTGGTTGGGCTGATGGTCAATTACATCCAGGGTTTACCGGATCTGCTGGTCTATGGACAGGCAAAACGAAAGGGGGAACAAATCGAGGAAGTTCGCCAGAAATATAATAAAGCCCAGCTGAACCTGGCCCGCGTGCGGGGATTAAACGACGGCCTGCTGCTGTTCATCAGCAATCTAGCCATGTGGCTGACTTTGATCCTGGTCATCCCTTGCGTGCAAGATGGTCAGATCCCGGGTGAAATGCTGGCAGCCCTGGCTCTAATCGTGCTGAGTGCCTGCGAGGCAATCCAACCACTCCCCCAGGCCATGGAAACACTGACCAGCTCGCAAGAAGCGGGATCCCGCATGATGGAGATCCTAGATGCCCAGCCTGCTGTACGAGACCTAATGGATCACCTCCCCTTACCGAAGGATGGATCTTTGCAGGTACACGATCTCCGCTTCCGTTATCCTGGCTCCGAAGGTTATGCCCTGCAAGGAATCAGTTTCCAACTGCAGGAAGGAGAGCTGCTGGCGGTTGTCGGTCCCAGCGGGAGTGGCAAAACCACCCTGGCGAATTTGCTGGTGCGCTTCTGGGGTG
>JARROG010000385.1:0-1749 GCA_037384185.1 Anaerolineales bacterium
GCCTCCTGAACAGCGTTGATGATATTCCCATTGTCCAGGAGCATCACACCTTCATACTCCCAGAAGCTGACCTGGACAACGCCGGTGAAGCTGTTCTCGTTCAGATCAACCAGAAGCTCACCAAAATTCGTAAAGGAGGTGTTCAGATTCTGATAAACCGGCTCTCGTTTAGGAAATATCATGATAGCCTTCCTTGCTGGACTTTCTCTTACAGGTAGCGTTTATAAATCATTTCCACCGACTCATATACCGTTTCTGCAGATGCCCGGGAAGTGAGTTCCAGCAGCAGCAGGTGATCTCCATGCAGCTGCAGGTACATGCGCTCTTCCTTTCCGGATAGGACCGCTCGCTCCAGCCCACCCGCATCCAGAAAGCCTCCTATTCGTTCCCCTTTATCCTTTATGAACAATCCCAAGGCCCGGGCTTGCTCCAAATCCCCGCCCATTTCATCAGCCAGCAAATTGCCTTCCAACCCGCAGATCAAGGCGCCCTGGACATCACGGAGGCTGATAAGCGACTTGACAATTCTGGAAGCGAACTGATCCTGGATCACTGGAAGCTCTTGTTCATCTTCTTCATCCCAATCGGGACTCCAGCCCGCTGTGGTTTCATCGATGCGGCGCATACCTTCCAGCAGAATTCCCGACCAGGGTTTTTCAATTGTCTGCAGACCGGGTTCAATTCCCATCCTGACCTGAAAAGAACCGTCTTCCCAGCTCAGCATGGAGAATACTGCTTCCTCTCCAGAGAGATCCCCTACTTCTGCGTGGATCATCTCACCGGCCTTGAAATAGATTGTTCCTACCCGACCTTGATAGTTGAGGATCAGCTGGGCTTGGTTGCGTTCCTCGCAGTTAATCTGGACAATGCTGGCCAGGCTCATCATTTTAAGATTGCCTTCCAGGTCGCGATCCTCGCGGCTGAGCAGATCCTGAACTTTATTGGTCAGGAATTCGATATCGATGGGCTTTTCCAGTACATCCAGAGCCCCCATCCGGAAGGCCTGGGCAATCAGCTCCTTTCCTGCAGAATTTGCTGTCAGGATTACTCTGGCTTTTGAATTATAACTGCGAAGCTGCTGGAGCAGATCCAAACCATTCAACTCAGCGATATCAAAGTCGGCAATCACCAGATCAGGGTTCTCTCTCTTATAGATCTGGAGAGCGTTAACCCCGGATGATGTGCCGGAAGCATTGAACCCGTTGGCTTTGAGTGTGCCAGCCAGGTACTGGATATAATCCGGATCTCCATCTGCAATGAGGATTGAATACAAAGCCACCAGCCATACTCCTTCGTAGGACGCGTTCACAAAAGATGTTTATACCCACCCGGGTTGCCTTCTTATTTCCACCCCGAGCAGCTGTACCTCTCAGGTCAAGCCAGAATTCAATGCGGCGTCTCTCGCCTGTATTCTAACATGACCATTTCTTGCCCTGCTGGGAAAAGAATTCTGATGGCAGAGCACCTGGCAGTGCACCATTTGTCATACTTAACAAGATTGCTTATCCATTAAATTATACTCGCTTCATCCTGAATGTCCCCCTGTTTCAAGCACACCTAACAGAAACCTTAACCGCCTGAGAAAATTATTTACTTTCGATACAGCGTTCCAGCATTTTCCCTGACCAGGAGATCCGGTCGCGGTCCTTCTATCTTCAATCTTAAAGAAATGCCGGGAAAGGGAGTATCCCTTTCCCGGCAGGTCCTACGAGGAAGGTCAGTTACTGCTTTGCCTCAAGCTTACTTTCC
>JARROG010000386.1:0-1743 GCA_037384185.1 Anaerolineales bacterium
CCAGCCGCAGCATTCCTTTTGAAAAAAACCTCAACAAATTCTCTCTTGGGATAGAGGACTCCCGAAAGCAGATTGCCAAGATAGATGCCAAACAATGCCGGGCAGTATCTGCCGCGGTAAGGACAGCCTATGCAGCATCCTGCTTGAAAGACACAGGTCAGCAGGTACAAGCAGACCAGGATCAACGCTAACCAACCCGAATAGCTTGCCAGCAGGGCAGCCGCACCCAGAAAGACCACCAGGAAAGGCAATAGAGAGAAAGCGTAAAGCCACTTATCCCGTTTCGTCCACTGGTAGATGATAACTTTTTGATTCATCCTTCCTCCTCGATATAACGGTCAGTCAACAACAGTTTGGGCAGCAGCCGGCCGGTATGCTTTTCGAGCTGCTGATAATCCTCCCCGAATTCTCGCCGCATAAGTTCTTCTTCCCGGGGGATGCGGTTAAGGATCATCAAACTGAAGAATATCAATGGCACAAAGGTCAGGACCAAGTTGGAGGACAGCAATCCACCTCCCAGATAGCTCAACAAATAAGCGCTGTAAATTGGATGCCGAATCCAGCGATAAGGCCCAGATCTGACCAACTGCTGACCCTCTTTGGAGACCACAAAAGAATGGAAGCTCTTCCCAAGGTTATGGTGAGCCGAGGCCAGCAGCCAAATCCCCCCAGCCAGCAAACCAGCGCCCAACCAGCGCAGCCAAATCGGGTAGGGAAGCAAATAAGAGAAACGGAAGGCTCCCCGGAAAAATATATACTCTGCACCGAAGACCAGATTGGTCAAAGCTGCCACCGCGCCGGCAGCCAAACTGAGCGCGTTCTCCTGGACCTCGATAGCCTGCTTATCATGAAGGACTTCCCGCTGAAAATGGACTCGAACAGCAAATAGCGCAATAAAGGCCAGGAACATCAATATCCTGAATATGATCTCGGGGTTCAATTCTATTCCTCCCTTGATAGCTTTCCAGCCAAGTGGATTCCCTGCTCTTTCCTAACTATCTATTGTAGCCTGAAAGCAATGGAAATAAAAATAGCCTGCCGGATCACCGACAGGCTATAAAAGTATTTATCAGCGGCTCTTAAAACAAGGGCTCAATAAAAAATCCCACAGATAACAGGACTGGTGCAGCCAAGTTCAGCAACACATTCTGCCCCATGACAGGGACAAGGTTCTCAATATCCTCAGCATGAGACAAGATCCCTTTGAAGATCGGCACTACTAGCAATATCCCCAGCAACCCAATTAATCCTGTCAGGGGAAAAATACCACTTGTCGAACCAATCAGAATGACCACAAATGGTAAGACCAAAAATGCCAGATAGATGCGACTGCTTTGAGTCCGGCCGATCTGAATTGGATAATGCTGCCTGCCAATCCTGCGGTCCGCTTCCACATCTGGGAACTGGTTCAGAAGCATCAGGTTGCTGACCAGAAAAAAAGGAATCAGTGAAGCACCGAAAGCGGTCCAGCTGTAAGAAACTGTCAGGGCGAATTGCGTGACCATGACCATCAAAGTGCCAAACCCAAGACCAGGAGAAATCAGGCATAGAAAAGTAAAGCGCGTGACCCAGGTAGTGTAGAAATAGATGATCAGCAGACCCAGCAAACCCAGGGGCAGAATTTCTGGACCGACAGCCACAGCAAAGTAGAGGCCAATACCAGCAATCAAGAACAGAAAACCCCAAGCCATAATCAGAGTAGGACGAGCCATTTCGGGGGACTGCTGCAAACGCCCACTTCCA
>JARROG010000387.1:0-2164 GCA_037384185.1 Anaerolineales bacterium
TGACCCACCGAAAATTGATTGGCTGGATACTGAAGCTCAGCGCGAAAATAGGCAGTCCTGTCCAGAAAGCTGTCCAGGCCTTTGACAGTTTGATGAATAAAATTTACCCCATGCATAAAACTGGACTGCATACCTACGAGCAGGATTCTCAGATCTTTTACCATACCTGGTCTTCTTTCAATATTTTTGCCATTCACCCCTTCCCTGAACTTGCCAGAAGGTATATTTATTACGATCAAGCGGTCCCGGACCGTGAAAGGAGGGCTCAATTCGGATTTTACAGAAAGGTTCTCCGGCGGCATCTTTTTATTCATCCCGGGAAGCGCTACCTGGCAAAGAATCCAGATTTCTCTCCTGCTGTTGAAACACTATTAGAGCAGTTTCCCAATGCGAAATTCATTAATCTTGTTCGGCCTCCAGAGCAAATGGTTCCTTCAGCGGTCAACCTCTGGGCAAGTAACTGGCAGGCCTATGCATCTCCTGGTGATGGATTTCCCCTGGTTGATGTGATCAAGGAATATGCCCGGCATTGGTACTATTATCCTCATAAAATCCTCTCATCTCTGGGTCCTGACCGATATCAGCTGGTCTATTTCGAAGACCTGGTGCGTGATCCCCTGACGACGGTTAACCGGGTCTATGGTCATTTTGGACTGGATAGTTATCCTATTGCTGAGATGGGATTGGATCTAGAGGACATAAAACAGGAATTTGCACCCTTCCTGGAGGGGTATCACCTGGAAATACAGCCGGTAAAATTTCAACCGGATCAGAATTCGAGAGGATCATAGGTAATGGAACGGACTGTACCCTATACCGCTTCAGAAGAAGTGGAACTTTATCTGCGAACATACTATTCACTGCTCCGGACGTCTGATGCCGTCCAGATCCGTTCGTTGGAGGAAGTTCATGCCGGAATGAGATCTCTCCTTCACCAGCGAGCCCGGGACCGCGCTCCAGACATGACCGCCTTTATTTATGCCCTGCTGCGTCTGCCTGATTGCATTCGTAGGACCAAGGAAGTAGTTCTGGGGCAAACAGGGTCCGTTTTTGAGGACGCTGGCTTGGGCAATGTCTGGTGCTGGAAGCAGGTCAGTGGGCGGGCCAGGCGTCGCCGCTGTTTTTACGATCCTGATCAGCAGATCATGGCCTGCATTATCGCCAGCCGTTCGGACATTGATGATGTCATTCCTATGCTGACGGCCTACCAGATCGAGTGGAATAAACTCCATTGGCTGCTGCAAAATGTCCCCGATAAGATTGATGTGGGAACTGCCTATAAAGATCCTGAAGTCTGGGCCCAACTGGCTGAAGACTTGATGCTCTCAGTCGGGGATCTGAACCGCTGGCGTTCAATATCTGGCGCTGATTTTTCTTCCCAAATGGATGATATCCGGTCAGCAGAGTGCCACCTCCAGGTGAGGCTATTGAATGGTTCGCTGATCGAGTATAACCGGGCAACCAATGATTGGTGGCGGGTAATTGCAGATCGGGTGCCAGAACTGGTCTCCCGGCCAATTTATTTCATCTCTTCCAATACTCACAGCTTCCCGAATCTGCTTTCTGGATTTGCCTTGCAGAACCAGGAAGAGATCGAAGAATACCTGGAGAGTTCCAATCAGCAGGAGCTGATCGATGAATGGCGTCAGATCCAGACCCACACTGTTCCTTCCAGCAGGGAAAATTTTTGGTATTACGCTCTTAAAAAATATCTCCAGGATCCGGAATCGGATTCGATCTACCAGCGGCGCAACGCACATGAGCAAAGCTGCGGGATCATTCGGGTAGACAGCGAGCATTCCTTTGAAGTCGATGCCCAGGTTTTTGAGATATCTAAGTTAAAGCCGGACTGGATGGACCCCAGGGTCAGGGATGAGGGGGAAGACCTGGGCTTTTTAGAGGAGAGCAATGCCCTGGTGCTCAACATTGACTATCCTTTAGGGCTGGCTGCTTATAACATTTTGATCGAGGTCGCGGAAAACGCCGGGAATATGCTCGGGGTTTACAGTCTGGGGAAAGCTGCCACCCTGAATGGAGTGGTAGGGGATGTGATGATCCCCTATGTAGTGCACGACGAACACTCCCGCAACACCTATCTCTGCCCCAGAGCATTCGAAGCCAGGGATGTCAGTCCTTATCTGGTCTACGGCACGGTGCTGGACAA
>JARROG010000388.1:0-2885 GCA_037384185.1 Anaerolineales bacterium
AATTTGAGAACGGCGCTATGGGTTCGTTCGATGCCTCAACCTTTGCGATTGGCCGCCAGAATTACAATTACTTTGAGATCTATGGGTCGAAAGGTGCGGTGATCTGGAATCTGGAGCGCATGAATGAACTGCAGTATTTCTCTGCAGATGACAATCAGGGAGAGCAGGGGTTCCGGACCATCCTGGCGACAGATCCCAGCCACCCGTACATTTCTCACTGGTGGCCGCCAGCCCATAACATCGGTTATGAGCACGAGTTCCATCACGCAGTGTACGATTTCCTGAAAGGGATTGATTCCGGAGAGGGTGTCAAACCAGACTTCTATGACGGTTATTTGATCACAAAGGTGCTGGAGGCTGGTATCGAATCCGCAGAAAAGAAGAAGCAAATCGATCTGGACTGATTTTCAGACGACAGAAGATTCCGAGACTGGAGATTCTCTCCGGTCTCGGTTTTCTTAATCTTGAGGGGAGCTGCTATGATCGCTGTTTATGAAGAGGAATTTGGGGGAACATCCTGTGTCAGGCTGGACAACGATTTGTTATCAGTCTGGCTGACGAAGGAATTTGGCCCGCGGGTGATCGGGTGTGCTTTAAAAGGGGGAGAAAATATGCTGGCTGTCCTGCCGGAGGCAAGCATTCCGGTTAAGGGCGGAACGGATTATTCCTTGCGGGGCGGTCATCGGCTGTGGGTGGCTCCGGAAAGGCCAGAAACGACTTATCTGCCGGATGACCAGCCTCCCCAGATCACGGAGATCGAATCCGGCCTGGAGTGTATTCAGGCCCTGGATGAGCCAACTGGAATCCAGAAGTCGTGGCGATTAATTCTGGAAGAGGATGCTGCCAGGCTGACTATCGAGCATCAGCTGACAAACCGGGGAGTGGAATCCATTGAAGTGGCGCCCTGGGCGGTGACCATGCTGCGGCCAGGCGGGATAGGTTTGCTGCCCCTGCCAACGGAGAAGGCTGACGAGCACGGTTTGTGGCCCAACCGCCAGCTGGTATTTTGGCCTTACACGGATCTGACCTCGCCCCATCTGGAGATCACCAACCGCTCTTTGGTCATCCGGGCTGACCTGAGCTCTGGGGCATTGAAAGTAGGCGCGCCGAACCCGGCTGGCTGGGTTGCGTATAGGCATTATGGGGTCACCTTTGTCAAGAAAACCGGCTACCAGGTAGCGGCTGCCTATCGATCGAGCTTGAAACGCTTGGGCCGCTGGTTAACCTGGCACCGGGCGAGTATACCGACCATCTGGAAACCTGGGAATTATATTCTGGCGGGAATGTGCCGGAAGAGATACAGGACGAGTTCAGGAAACTATAGATCGCTGAGCTGCAGGGCATGGTAGGCGCAGCGAAGCGGGGATCAAGATAGTGAGATCATGCCGGTCCTACAGGAGCAAATACGGATTAACCGGCGTAGGATTTGAACGTTAAACTTCCCAGGGGATAGCCAATTGCCCGACTGACAACATCACACTTGACTTTCAGCAGAAAGAACAGCTCCCTGCTGGCGTTATCCAGTGTCTCATAGTTTGCCTGTCCCTTTGCCAGGACCAGGGGCGCTGATTTGAACAGCTCCTGAAATGTCTCACTGCAGGAAGGCAGGTATGTGCCCGGAAAATGCGTCCCGGTCTCAATGATTTGTGCAACCTCATCAACGCCGGCACGACGGGCGTCCTCGACCAGGGCATCATCATAGGCTGGTGCGCTTTTCACAGCGTAAAGAACGGGGACATTCACTGTCTCGATCAGCACTTTATCAAATACTGTCTCAGCAGCGTTATCCGCCAGGATCAAAAGAGAGTCTGAACTGGCCAGACGGGATCGGAATAGCTCCAGGCTCTCACCCCGCATCCGCTCTTCTAATAAGCAGTTGATCTCCTGATCGAGGTCATAACTGTTGGTATTGGCTGCATCAAGGATATTGCCCAGGGCGCTGATGCGAATGGCTGCTTCCAGGGGGTCATCGGCGTCCCTAGCGATGCTTTTCAAGCGAGGATAGAGCTCCAGAGCACTGTCAATGCTGGCGCGCTTGTGGGCCCGGAAAATGTCCTCCTGGCCGGTCTCCCGGAGGAGTTTCTGATAGGCTGCCCCCGCGGTCCGGGCCGGCGGTACTGTTCGATCGGCATTTGACAAATCTGCTGCCAGATCATCAAGAAATGCCTGGCGAGCACTGCCGACCAGGTCGGTTTCTTTCAGGGTCAACTCCATCAGTTTTGTGATGCAAGGTACACAAGCCGGGTAGGTTTCCATGAGCCGTTAATTATAAGCGAATTTATCGGTCTTTGACCTCAATGAGTTCCATATTGTGATGACGCTTAAAGTGGTAAGTGCCTGATTTGTTGAGGACTGCGGTCGCGAATTCCTCCTTGATATCAACCAGGGTATTCTCCTGGTTGATGGTTATTCTGCCGATTCCCGAGCCCGGGATATCCGCTCTTGAGGCGATACCTCCCACGATCTCGCCGGGATTGATGCCGTGGCTCCGGCCGCGGTTCAGGGTGAAGCGGACCATGCCTCTTTCGTGCTCAGCGCCAGCGGTTGGCTTTCTGCGGCGAGCTGATTTCCTGGCCGGCTGAGAGCGGCGTTTGGAATTCCCCGCACCCCGTTTTTTGTCTTTGAATTGGACGGTGGAGATGCGCGAGATCGGCTGCTCCGCATCAGCCTGACGGGCCATTTTCAGGGCGGCCGCGGCGACTTTCAATGGGTCATGACCCGATGCCGCCAAATAGGAGACCAGTTCTTCCTCCCTCTGGAAGCTGTCAGTTTCCAGCCAGTTTTCCAGCTGTTCAATGATTTTGATCTCTCTGCGTTCCAGCAGGTCTTTTTCAGTCGGGAATTGAGCCTGGGTCAACTTGTGTTTGGAAAAAGACTCGATCCTG
>JARROG010000389.1:0-1700 GCA_037384185.1 Anaerolineales bacterium
TTGCCCAATAAACTGACCCGATCACCTATCTCAAATGTTGTGCTGCCCCGCGGAATCAACAAGGTTTTTTTACGCCGAATAGCCAGCACCAGCAGATCTCCTGGCAGGTTGAGGTCGCGCAGTGTCCGCCCAGCAATGCGCGGGTTGCGTACCACAACTTCCCGGGAGGCTCGATCATCCGAGGTAGTGGTCAATAAATCCAGCACATCGGGACTGCGAGCCATCATTGAAACCATGGTAGCCCGCTCCAGGGCTGGCGAGAACGTTTTAATCCCTTGCTCCTGGAAATCCGCGAGATGCTGTGGGTCTTTAACCCGGGCGATCACCGCTTTAACACCTGCCTGCTTTACCTGCTTGGCCAGTCTTAAGTTCTGCTGATCGTCATCCTGCAGGATTAAAGCAGATTGAATCGCTGCCGGGTTGAGCGTGTTCAGATATTCGAGTCCTTCCTCCTGATAAGGCAAGTCAGCTTTACTCAATACAGCCTGATCTCCTGGATCTAATGGTAAGAACTGAACCTGGTCGCCATGCGCCAACAATTGTTGGGCGACCGTGATACCCAGGTTGCCCGTTCCCAATATCAGGTGGAAGGGCTGCTCTCGTTCCGGGGCCTCAGGTGCCAAAGCTCCGAATATCAACGGCATCAGTAAAACTGTCAGGACAGCAAACACGATCACCGTGGTACTGGTGGCCTGGTCAAATAGCCCAGCTCGCAGCCCGATCACTGACACAGCTACTTCCAGGGATAGATGGGTATTCAGCAGGAAGCCGCCGGCCAAAATTTCCCGCCAGCTGAAATATTTCTTGGCAGCCAGCATCGGAAGCAGTTTGACACCCAGAGCAATCAATAAGACCGCTGGCAGGGCAACCAGCAGCTCCGGAGAGGACAATAAAGCCTGGATATTCAAGTCCACGCCAACCATAATAAAAAAGACGGGAATGAAAAACCCAAACCCAAAGGCTTCTAAATTGTGGATCAACCCCTCATCCTCTGGACGCCGCAGCAGGGAAATGATCATGCCGGCCAGGAATGCACCCAGGATCAATTCCGCATCTATAAATTCCGCTAACACCACAAATGCCATTAAGATAGCAATTGCTCCCCGCACCTTGATTTGGACTGTGGCACTGGAAAGACGCTCTATCAGATTCCTAACCCTGGGCAGACGCACCAGACCAGGCCCAACCCGATAAAAGATCATGAAAGCTAAAAACAACAGACCCAGCGAGAAGATTTCCAGGTCAAACCCTTTATCGAGCACAATCAAATGTACGGTGAGCAGAATGACTGTGATGAAATCCGCCAGCATAGCGGTCAGGAAGACAACACGCCCAAAGGAGGTCGTCAGCAGTCCTCGTTCTTTCAGAATAGGCAGCAGAACTCCCAGTGAAGTAGCACTGAGTACAAACGCCAGCAGCCAGGGATCCCCTTTGATACCGACAGTCCTCACCACCAGCACGCCCAAGCCTGACAGCGCTAGCGTCAGGCCATAGATCAAGGCAGACAGTCTCAACACCCGAGGACCTTCCTGGTTCTGTTTTCTGCCGCCAAAGATCAAACCAAATTCAATCTCCAGTCCAGCGAGGAACATTAAGAAAGCCAGGCCAATATCTGACATAAAGGTCAGGATTGGGCCTTCTGTAACCCAACCAAGGATCGAGGGGCCCACCACGACCCCAAAGATAATTTCGCCCACCAC
>JARROG010000390.1:0-1679 GCA_037384185.1 Anaerolineales bacterium
ATCCAATTGTATAAACTGCTCGTGCCCAACGCGCTATTTAGGGCGATCTCAGGCAGGTTGATCGGCGTCAAAGTCCTCTAGTTTCTGGATGAAATCAAGGGTTCCGCGCTCGATCTGTTTGGTGAGTTCGTCAAGATCACTGAACTCTGGATCTGGTGCAAGAATGTGTTCCAACACTGAATCTGATTTCTCCGGGTTTGGTGTAAGGCGGTAGGTTTCCCAACCAGCCCCCTTGATCGCATGGAAAGCAGTCTCCTGAGCTTTCCTGTTTCGGCCAGAGAGCCAGGCTTCAAATCGGAATGATTGGTAGTTGAAAACTACTGCTACCTTTAAGTCCCTCTTTTTTAACGCTGGCGGTAGAATGGAGAAATAAGTCATATCGAGGTAACCATAGTAGATATTGCCTGGAAAATCATATTCCGGGTAGCTAGCTGCAAAATGAGCCCGCAAATCCCGGATGTAGGCTGCCAATCCCTGGTACGCCGCAGTAATTTTCCCATCTTTCAAGACTGCTTCGAATTCTGTCATCAATGCGGCAAATGACCTGCTCATATTCTCCTCCAACCTGGCCTGTTTTCAGGATAGCCGGTCCTCGATCTCCCAGGTGTGGTCCAGGATATGCCAAGCAGCCCTTCGGATAAAAAACCTGGGAGACCAGATCTTACCACCCCGGGGTCCGCTCTCGGGCAGGGTACCAGAACAGGAATTTTTGAGAGCTGCTTCGATCTGCCTCCGCATACCAGCCAGCTCTGCGGATGGATCGTTTTGCAGGTCCATTGTATATTTCCAGGCCAGCCGCCGGAGATAGGCTTGATCTGCATCAAGAACGTGGCGAATGATTTTGTCCAGATCTCTTCCTCCGCCTCTGGGTCCTTTTTTTAGTTCCTTCCCTTCAGCACTCTGGAGAGCTTTATCGAACGCTTCCCAGCAGGCTCTGAGAATCTTGAGCCAGCGATCGAGGTCCTGGTCATTAACCGGCTCATCATCTGTGATTAGTGACCCATCTGGAGCACCAAAATCTGTGGTCGAGCTGCCAGGAACTCGTTCGACCACAGCGAAGTATTCAATGTCACAAGGAGACTGGAACGGGAGCGTTGATCTAGAAAGCACTTCTTGATAGCGTGGTCCGCTTTCAAGTAAAGCCTCAAGGGCTGTGTTCTCATCACGACCCCTCCTGCACCATCCCGGCCAATCGATCGCGGCGGCGAATGTCCGCTTCCTTCCGCTTTCGATGAAGGTTCTGATCTTATCCATCTTTTTTAAATGCTGCCTTTCCCGCGGTCTGATATCTTGGTACAGCAGGGTTCAAACTTTAAAGGATAAATCGGTTGGTAAATAGCATGGTTGGCTGTTGGTGATTTGGCGGTTCAGGAAGGAATAACTTATCCTAATTTGTCCAGGGAGCTTTCCTCCATTGAACAATCCTCACCTAATTCCAGCTCTATCGTCGAGTGACTCAGGGACATCTTCCGGGTGATCTCCCTCACATCGTTCTTGATGCGCACCAGGCTCTCTTTATCAGCATCCGGGTCTACGACCAGGTGGGTGGCTCTCCCCTGATCTCGGCCTTCCTGGCCTTCATAATCCTGCTGGCCGCCTCCTATGCCGCTTTCAAGTTGCTAGGGTTGCTGTTCTACCGGGTTGCCGATATCAAGTCGGCCAAGAAGCGCGACCAGATG
>JARROG010000391.1:0-1668 GCA_037384185.1 Anaerolineales bacterium
TGCTCGGTCTGCTGACCGCGACCAGCGCAGCCCTGCACAAGACCGGGCTGGATGCAAACATCGGCGCAGCCATGACTGCGGCGCAGAATATCCTATCGGAATGATCAAAGCAGGTCATTAACTAAAGGAGTGTTGTTATGGATAACGAATTCCCAATGGATGCCTTAGGAATGGTGGAGACCAAAGGATTGGTTGCTTCCATCGAGGCAGCTGATGCGATGATCAAAACCGCCAAGGTTAAGCTCTACGGCCAGGAGGAAAGCGGCGGTGGGTACGTGACGGTTTACATCCGGGGTGAGATTGGTGCGGTCCGGGCGGCAGTTGACGCTGGCGCGGCCGCAGCCAAGGCATCCGGAGAGTTGGTAGCTGTCCACGTGATCGCCCGGCCTCATAAAAATGTAGAGAAACTGCTGCCTGATGAAGTTAAGGTTGTCAGGCTCTCAGCAGACTGAGGTAATTTCAAGCTCTGATATTGTATCAGAAAAGGAATATATTATGCAATTGCGAACATATGTCTTAGTCGACAATATGCAGCCCCAGTTTGCCGCTTTCACCGGAAAACGCACCCTTGGAATGATTCCCGTGGAAGGAGACGCACAGCTGTATATTGAGATCGCCCCAGCTGCGGAGGTCTACCAGGTGATGGATGTCGCCCTGAAGACCACCGAAGTCCAACCGGGGTATTTGAATATGGGCCGGGAGTATGGTTTCTTGGAAATCCACTCCAGCCACCAGGAAGCTGTCCAGTATACCGGAAAAAAAGCCCTGGAATCACTTGGTCTCACGGAAACTGACCGACTCAAACCCAAGGTGCTTTCTTCCAACATGACATCTGGAATCCATCCCCATGAAGCCCAGCTGATCAATGCCCGCAACGCTGGCGGGCTTGTGTTGGCTTATGAGACCTTCTGCGTACTCGAGGTAGTGCCCGCCGCTTATATCGTGCTGGCAGCCAATGAAGCTGAAAAAGCAGCCCACATCACCTTGAACCACTATACTTCCAGCGGTGCATACGGCCGGTTGATGATCTCGGGAACCGAGTCGGCCATCAGGCAATCCCGCGATGCTGCTGTAGCAGCCATCGAATCCCTGGAAGGGAGAGAAAAATAAACTAATGAATATCTATTACACTGCAAAAGATATCGAGGAATTGGTTTCCAAGGGCATCTATGAGCTGGAGCTTGGCCCTCATACTTCCTTGACGGATTTTGCCCGGGAGACCGCAGAGCAGCTGGATGTCATCCTGATCGATGCTGGCCAGAAAACCGAAACGCCTGCCCGGCAGCGGACACAAAGCGCTGTTTCTCAGGTGGGAGGGGTAACTGTCCGGGAAGCCTACAATAAACCCAGAGGATGCCAGGTAGGTCCTCGATCGGTCCATCCCGGGTCTTCGGCTGCAGCGAACCCTGCCCCGGTTCAAACCGGGTCAACTCCCACGAATAGATTGGTCGATCTGATGGGGAAGATCATCAATCGAGGAGATTAACATGAAAATCGCTAAAGTTGTTGGAGTGGCTGTGGCAACCGAAAAAGCACCCCTGCTTGAAAACAGCAAGCTGCTTTTGGTCCAAGAAGCGGACCCATCCGGAAAAAGCCGTCATCATCGCTGGCGGTAGTCAAGTTGCCGTAGCCAGTGACGTAAGAGACGAAGGCGCCCGCGAGCGGTTC
>JARROG010000392.1:0-1656 GCA_037384185.1 Anaerolineales bacterium
GCGCCCAGTTTGACCTCGCCGGCCAGGGGTGGGATCTGGTCGAGGATCGTTTTCATGAATGTGGTCTTTCCAGCCCCGTTAGGGCCGATCAGGGCAGCACACTCGCCCCGGAGCAGGGTAATATCCGGCACAGAGAAGAGAGCTTTTTTTCCATCCTGATAACCGATCTGCAAATTGGAAGTGCGCAGCACCAGGTCGCCGCCCCTTTTTCTGGGTTCAAAGCTCAGTGAGACCTTCTGGGGCTGCTTGGTGGGGTTCTTCAAGGCGGAGATGCGCTGATGGGCTTCCTGGATGCTTAATGGGCTGGTAGTGGTATGAATGTCCTGGCTGATCTCTGCCCAGTTTTTCCCCTGGATAGCCTGCACGCCAAGCTGTTCGATGGCCTGGATGCGCCGGCTCAAGCGGCGAAGTTTGCCTTTGGCCATACTTGTCCGCTGTCCGGCGATATTCCTCTTCACATAATCCAGCTCATTCACCAGGCGGACTTTCTCTGCCTCAAAGATCTCACGCTGCCGTTCCCAGCGCTGCTGCCTTTGCTCTAGATAAGAGCTGTAATTTCCACGGTAAGTTTCAAATCCGCCCCGGCTCATTTCCCAGATCTGATTGCAAACCTGGTCAATGAAGTAGCGGTCATGCGAGACCAGCAGCACGGCTCCCGGAAAATTTTTTAGGTAGCCCTCAAGCCATTGAATGGCATCGATATCCAGATGATTGGTAGGCTCATCAAAGATCAGTAAGTTATTAGGGGCTAACAGCAGCTTGCCCAACAGCGCTCGGGTGCGCTGTCCTCCGGAGAGGTGGCTGACTGGCATCTGGAGATCTTCGTTATTAAATCCCAAACCTGCCAGCACCGCTTTCACGCGGCTTTCATAGGTATAGCCGCCCTGGGATTCGAATTTGGCTTGGAGTGAACCATAGCGGCTGACAAGGTCATCTGCAGATTCACCCGATTGGCTCATCTGGAGTTCGAGAGTTTGCAGTTCCCGCTCCATTGAGCGCAGCTCCTCCAGGGCAGCGAGGATCTCCTCCCAGAGCGTTAATTCCGACGAAAGCTTGCCGTTCTGCGGCAAATAGCCGATCTTCAGCTGATTCGCCTGCAGGATCTTCCCATCGGTAGGGCTTTCCAGGTCGGCCAGCAAATTTAACAGGGTTGTTTTCCCGATACCGTTCTCGCCCACCAGGGCAATTCTGGCATCCGGCGGGATGGTCAAATTCAGGCCGCTGAAGATATCAACCGGACCGTATGATTTTGAAAGACCCTGCGTCGTGATCAATGACATAAAAAAACGCTTCCTGTCGGGCTGAACTTCTAAGGTTCTGGAAAGAAGCTGATCAAATCTTGCTGGATCAGAGCGTGTTATAATCCCGACCAGACCCTTAAAAGGTAATCGACAGCTATTATAGTCTGCAATAAAGGAAAAAGAAGGGTTCTAATAACGCTCATGCAAGAATACCGATCTCCTTCCCATCAATCTCCCGATAAGACACGGCGCTGGTTGTGGGCCGCCTTTATCCTTTCTGCCTTGGTTACCATTACTCTGGCGTTTTGCTCTAGAAGATCGGGAACCAGACCGGCTGAGCAGGTCTCTCCAGAAGTTATCTCAGAAAGCACTTCCCCCAGCTCTTATGGAGAATCCTCTCTGGACGACACCCGAC
>JARROG010000393.1:0-1633 GCA_037384185.1 Anaerolineales bacterium
GCCGCCGGTCCTGAGAGAATTCTTCTTCCGCATAGGTGACTAATTTGTGGTCTCTCCGGTCCAGGAGGTAGAGACCTGCCAGGACCAGGGAAACCAGACCGGCAAAGCCAACCACCAGCAAACTGAACTGGATCTGGATGAAAATCAGCGGGTCATTGTTGGTCAGGAAGTGGAGGGTCAGTCCGACTGCCAAGCCCACTCCCAGGGGGACAAAGATCCAAGGCCAGCGGAAGCGCATTATTTGCCCTCCACATCCGCTGCAAAGCGGTAGCCCTGGCCGGGGATGGTCTCAATATAGCGCGGCTGGGATGGATCATCCCCCAGCGCTTTACGGATTTCCGCCACCCGGGTGTCCACCGCCCGGGATCCTACAGGGTAGTCCCAACCCCAAACCACATCCAGCAGTCTCTCCCGGGAGACCAACTCGTCGGGATGGGTCAGCAGATATTCCAGCAGCAGCATGGCTTTGGGAGTAAGGCTGAGTTCCTCTTTGTTCAGATAGGCTCGCCGTGACCGCCGGTCGTAATCCAGATCCCCGCAGGACAGCTGCCAGGCTGCGGAGAGGGGCGGGGTGCCGGGTTTTGCGCGCCTCAGCACAGCCCGGATGCGGGCAACCAGCTCATGGGGTTCGAAGGGTTTATTGATATAATCATCGGCTCCTTCTTCCAGGGCGACTGCCCGTTCAAAGGCTTCGCCGACCTGAGTAAGCAGGATCACCGGGATCCAGTTGTCGTCCTGGCGCAGCTTGCGCAGCAGCTCTCTGCCGTCCATCTCAGGCATCAAGACATCGCTGACAATCAGGTCCGGCTCAGCCTGTTCGAGCAGTTTCAAAGCCAGGGAGCCGTTGGCGGCTGTGCTCACTTCAAAGCCAGACCGCTTAAGGAAAGGAGCCAGATTCTCGATAATCGATGGTTCATCATCAACTAAAAGGATGTGGGGGCGGGCAGACATATCCAATTCAATCCTCGAGTAGAATTATATTTCCTAATTGATTTTAGTGTACCATTTTCAGTTCTTTGTGGGAGTGAACTCCCCCCAGGATTTGATCTACGCTGCCAGAACTCAATTCCGGAATATCTATCAGAGGTGTTCTCCATAGGATATAATGAACCAAGTTTTAAAACTGTCAAGAGAATGTCAGCATAGCATCCGGGCGAAAAGGAGCACTCCATGTCCGTTATTGAAGTCAAGGAACTCACCAAATATTACGGCAAATCCCGGGGGATCATCGATGTATCCTTCAATGTCGAGGACCAGGAGATCTTCGGTTTTATTGGTCCGAACGGGGCTGGAAAATCCACCACTATCCGCCTGTTCCTGTCGTTGATCTATCCTACCAGCGGAGAGGCGAAGTTATTTGGCAAGGACTGCATTAAACATGGACCTGAGATCCGCCTGGTTATCGGCTTCCTGCCTTCTGAGGTTTTTTATTATGAGGGAATGAAGGTGCTGGATCTCTTGAAATATTCTGCTTCCTTCTATCATAAGGACTGCACTAAAAGGCTGTATGAGCTGTCTGAGCTGATGGAGCTGGATCTGAAGCGGCGGATCGACGACCTGTCATACGGGAATAAGAAGAAAGTCGGTATTGTCCAGGGTCTGCTGCACTCACCCAGGCTGATCATCCTCGATG
>JARROG010000394.1:0-2479 GCA_037384185.1 Anaerolineales bacterium
TTGACCAGATTATCAGGTATGATGTCACTGATTACTAGCGGCTCGGCATCGTTTCCATTGGTGATCAAATAGGTCACCTCCACGAAGCGGAAGAAGTCGTGCACCCCGATATAATCCACTGCCCCATCGAAGATGGTCACACCTTCCGGGCGGTTGACGATCAGTTCTGGCTGATGGGTCATCCAATCTACCTGGTAACTCTCATGATATTCCCCATCTACAGCACCTTCCAGCGGGCAGGAGCCCAGTGCCTGGTAGGAAACGCCCAGATCATAGTTCGCCTCTCCAGGATTTGCTTCCTCCCAGGAAAGATCCACATCCACAAAGGAGTGCTCACCGAGGATCTCAAAGCAAGTTTCTCCCATCCGTGATCCAGAGTTTTGACGGTCAAGGGCTACCTGAAGAACACCAGGCGCGGGCGGGTCGATTTCGACCTGAACCTGAAGATTGTACTCCTCGCCAACAAATAAGTTTCCCGGGGACTGTGGATCTGCGCTCAGAGAGAGGATAGGATCCGCGGACAACACACCGGTTCCAGCAACGCTGAAGGTGAACGGAGAAGGATTTTCTCCAGAGTGAACAATCTCCACGGTCAATGAGAAGGTGCTGATCCTGGCAACCCGGAAGGATAAAGTTATCACTTCTTCTTCCCCAGGAAGGAGGGTGATGGGGCCGGAAGGTTCGATGCTGACCTGGTCCACATTGTCCAATTCGTTCCCGCTGATTGACTCTACCGTCAACTCCGAGGTGCTGGAAGTGTTGTGAAGTTTGTAAGTCCGTTCGATTTGCTGATAGAATTCCTGGTCGCCGATATCAACCAGCAGACCTGAAGCCAGATTCGATCCATCACTGTTGGAGACTTCCAGGCTGGGGATCTGCTCTTCCCAGAGGATGCTGTAAGTCTGGGATAGATCATTCTCCTGGCTGTCTTCAACCGGACAGTCTCCCTGGGCGCGGTATTTTGCTGAAAGCGTATATTCTCGGGCTCCTGGCGAGGATTGGTTGATGACCAGACCAAATGTCCGGGACTGATCGAGGTTATTGACCAGATTCTGGCAGTATTGATCACTTAGCTCTCCAGAAGCTTTGTCAATCATACTGACCTGAAGAGCTCCCTCATCAGGCAGATCCAACCCCACTTCTACGTCCAGTGAATAGGGATTACCGATCAGGGAGGTGCCAGGAGAAGGTTGGTCAACCGAGAGGTATTTGAGAGGATTATCCGTCATCACCCCGGTACCCTGGAAAGTGATCCGGTACGGAGATGGATTACTCCCGGTATGTTCGATAACGAGGTCAAAAGAGAATTCGCCCGTTAAATCTGTCAGGAAGCGGAGATCTAAATCGCCTTCCTGATCCGGATCCAGCACAAACGAAGAAGCAGTCAAGAGACTCACCTCGCTGATATTGGATAGGTTCTCAATCTGGATCCCGGTGACTTCCAACCCGGTAGTGCTGGAACTGTTGACCAGACGATAATTCAGATTAACCGTTTGATAATACTCGTATTGGCCCAAATCCACTGTACTCCCGCTGGCCAGCTGAGTATCTGCCTGGTTGAGCACCGCCAATTCCGGTGTTTCTTCTTGCCATTCGACCTGGTAAGGTAGAGACAGTTCACTCAAAACCGGCCTCAGCTTCAGACCAGCCCAACTGATAAGTATACAACCCGGAACCAGGCTCTGATATTTCCTGGCAGAAAGGCGATTCCACCAGAGAATCGTCCGGATTTGTTAAACTGATCTCCAGCGCGCCGCTAACAGGAGCGTCAACTTCCGCAGCTACCTGAAGGTCATAAGTATCCCTGATTAGAACCTGGCCAGGAGACAGCGGCTGCGGGGTCAAAGACTGGATCGGATTGGCAGTCAGTTCCCCGGTTCCCCGCACTGAGAAATCGAAGGGAGTTGGGTTGGAAGCTGTGTGTTCCATCCTGACATCTGCGGAGAATTCTCCGGGATCCCCAACTTCCAGCAGGAACTCCACAGATTCAGCGTCTGATACGCTGATTTTACACCGAGACCATCCTCTCCTCCCTGAGCGATCGGCTCAAGATCGGAATTCGTCAGCTCCAAGACTGGAGTGTCCTCTACCCAGTTCACCTGGTAGCTTTGGGAGATATCATAATCGCTCGTATCCTCAACCGGGCAGGTGCCGAATTCCCGGTAGCGAGCCCAGACCAAAGAACTTACCGGGCCGCTGATACTTTCGGTCCAAGCATGATCGAAACCATAGCTGGCAAGACCAGCCGGGATAGCGATACACACAGGTTCACTCAGGCTGCTGCCTTGCGAGTCCTCCACACTGACCTGCAGCACCCCCTCTGCCGGCGGATCGATATCAACATCGATATGAAGGTCGTAAGGAGTGCCAATCAATCTTTCCCCGGGTGAAAGGGGATCGGCAGTGATCAACTGAAGCGGATTCTAAATGGTTGTTGGCCCTCAAGCTTTCTAACGTCAATCAACTGGACAGATTTGCA
>JARROG010000395.1:0-1601 GCA_037384185.1 Anaerolineales bacterium
GCGGGGGATAATCCAGATCCAGGCCCAGCGAACCTGACCGAATAAGGCCAGGGCTGCCGGAGGATCGGTGACCAGGGTAACGTTAGAAGCTGCTGATTTTCCTTTTGCGGTTGACATTTTATAATTCCTTAAGCGATAATTATTGACTGAGCACTCAATGTTGCGCTGTGCTCTGCCAATTTGTAGTTAGTTATTGGAGATGAGCAGAAGCGTTCAATCTTGATCTGATGGCCTCGAAGCCAGGAATTTAAGCTGCCCCAATTTTGGGTATAAATAACGATCCAGCCCGTAATGCTGTCCTGCCGAGAGCAGAAGCAATCCCAGAAATGCAAAGGGGTAGAGAATTCCCGCTCCCAGGTCCGTAGCACCTGCAGTGTAAGGACCGCCAAAACCTTCCGGAACAGCCCAGATCAGCAGGGTTAGTAAAATCCCGGCGACATAGTCCAGATTGCTGAACAATCCCAGGATCAAACCGATAGCGATTCCGGTCTCTCCCAGTGCGATCAGTCTCGCGAATAGATGAGGGGCACCATTAACCAGATTGATCCAAAAATCAAGCCATGATTGAATTAAGACCGGCTGGCTGTCATATGTTTCCTTGAAGTAAGATAGAAAGTTATTTGCGAATGCTGGCTGCCACTTGAAATAAGCATTGATCGCCCACAACAAGCCAAATGAAATCCGTGTAAAGGCGATTGCTCTAGAGCGCTTGAGATTTTCTTTCTGATCCATAAATACCTCCCGGTCCTTCCTGAAACTTCTAAAAAAGCTACTGGTCGTTCTAATTCGCGTCTATTGTAGGCCGGGATATATGGATTTGTCCTTATCACAAGCTTAAGAACATATTCAAAATTACTTAAGCTGTCTAATATCTTCAAAACTATGCGGTAGACTAAGCATGAACCACATTCCTGATGTTTTTATATGGGAGATGTTTTGACTAAAGTTAAAAGGATAGATAATTTTAGTGATTGAACTTTGAAACAATCAGATCATTGGAAATATAACGATATATTTGCTTTTGATAATATAATCAGATTCAGGGTTTATCTCTCTAGATTTGAGTAGTCGTAAAAGCCAGAGCTTGAAGTTGTAATGAAATTGAACCAATAAACTGGCTCCCAGTACCGAAAGGAAGGAAATGAGATGACGGATAAATTCGATTTATTCCCTCTCCACAATATAGATGATCCAGATACATATTATCTTGATCCCAGCCGAAAAGATCGCGTCCACATCCTGCCGGGATCTCCCCCGGAGCAGGATCCAGTGGACCGCCTCAATAATTTCGATATGGTTTTTGAAGGATACAGCGAGGAACAGGCGGTGATCGAGGCTACACGCTGTATTCACTGTCCTGCCACTGAACCCTGCATTCTGGGTTGTCCGCTTCACAACGATATTCCCAAGGCGATGTTTGCTATCGAGCAGAAAAAATTTGCTGAGGCCGCTGAAATCTTCCGGATAACATCCAATTATCCCGAGTTCTGCGGCCGGTTGTGCCCCCAGGAAGTCCTTTGTGAAGGCTCCTGTACAGTCGATGGATACACCCGGGCGGTGAAGATTGGGAAATTGGAAGCTTTTTGCGCAGATTGGCAGCG
>JARROG010000396.1:0-1600 GCA_037384185.1 Anaerolineales bacterium
GAAGCAATAGCCGGATGGAGCAGAAGATTATGGAAGCAAATGTTGTTGATATGAAGGGCAAAAAGATCGATACTGTCGAACTGCCAGGAGAGATCTTTGAAGCCCCAGTGAATGTTGATATGATGCACCAGGCCTTTGTCCGCCAGCTGGCGAACCAGCGCCTAGGCAGGCACAGCACCAAGGGTCGGAGCGAAGTCTCCGGCGGTGGACGCAAACCCTGGCGTCAGAAAGGAACGGGTCGCGCCCGGCAGGGCTCTATCCGGGCTGCCCAGTGGGTCGGCGGAGGGAAAATCTTTACACCCAAACCGCGGTCCTATGATAAGAAAATGCCCAAGAAAATGCGCCGGGCAGCACTGAGGTCCGCAATTTCTGAGAAGCATTCCGCGGGCGAGATCTTCATTGTTGATGATTTCACCCTTGAGGAGCCCCGGACCAAATTGATGGCGGAAGCGCTGGATAAGATCGCCAAGAGCCAGCACTGCCTGGTTGTGTATCCGCTGCGGGACGAAAATTATGAGCTGCTGGCACGGGCAATCAACAATCTGCCCAAGGCCACGCTGATCCTGGCGGATTACCTGAACATCCGTGATTTATTAGGACATGAGAAGGTCATTCTTGTCAAAGCAGGATTGGACCGAATCTCGGAGATCCTCTTACGGGAGTAGACAGATGACTTCGATTTATGATGTATTGAGACGTCCGATATTAACTGAAAAGTCCAGCCACCAGTATGCCAAGCTGAACCAGTATGTATTCGAGGTGGCTAACAACGCAACCAAGAGCATGATCAAAGACGCTGTGGAAACCATTTTCAGCGTCAAGGTTCTGCGAGTGAACACCATGATCATGCCAGCAAAGAGATCTCGCCGCGCCCAGAGCCGTCGGGTCCTGGTCCGGAAGAGCGCATATAAAAAGGCCATCGTCACCCTGGCTCCCGGCGATACGATTTCTGTCTTTGAAGGAGTACGGTAATGGCAGTCAAGAAATATAAACCGGTTACACCTGGTATGCGCGGCCGTACCGGTTATACATTTGATGAAATCACCAAGGATAAACCCGAACGGTCTTTGGTTCGAACCAACAATAAAAAAGGTGGGCGCAACGCTTATGGTCGGATCACTGTCCGCCATCGGGGAGGAGGTCACCGGCGTAAATACCGGGTGGTCGACTTCAAGCGCGATAAGAAAGGCATCCCTGCTGTGGTTGCTGGGATCGAGTATGATCCCAACCGCACAGCCCGGCTGGCACTGCTAAACTACGCGGATGGCGAGAAGCGCTACATCATTGCCCCGGTAGGGCTGCGGGTGGGGGATACCGTGCTGGCCAGCGCTGAAGCGGAAATCGCACCGGGCAACACACTGCCGCTCAGCAGCATTCCCACCGGAACGCGCATTCACAACATCGAATTGAAGGTCGGTGCGGGTGGACAGCTGGTTCGTTCCGCGGGCACTGCTGCCAGGCTGATTGCAAAGGAAGGTAAATTCGGTCAGGTGCGTCTGCCCTCAGGCGAGATCCGCTTGATCCACCAGAACTGCACTGCCACGATTGGCCTGGTGGGCAATGTGGACCACAGCAATATCAAATTGGGGAAAGCAGGCCG
>JARROG010000397.1:0-2145 GCA_037384185.1 Anaerolineales bacterium
AACCCACAGCCTGGTGATTCGCGGCAAGACTGGCACAGTACGCTGGATCGAAGGCAAACACAACTTTGACAAACTGAACCCTATCAGTGAAATTGAGTACTGAACCAAAGTAGAGATGTGAATAGGATGGGAAGATCAATCCCGATCCTCTATTTCTCTAAACTCTTGACCAGATACAGCTCGCCCCTTTCGTACCCCCGATCCAGGTAGTATCCCCGCGTTCCCACAGCAGAGATCACGGCGACCTTCGAGTATCCTCTCTCCGCCGCGATCCGCTCCGCTTCTTCCAGCAAGGCAGTACCCAGGCCGGAATGCTGAGCCGCTCCCTCTTTTTCCCGGCCGACTGGCAAAGATTCCCCGTAAACATGCACTTCCCTGATAATCGCAGCACCTTTCAAATCCTGAAACCCAGGATCTGCTGCCTGCGGTCCCGGCAAGCACAAGCGCGTAAAACCAGCCAGGGAATCATCGGGGGTATCGAAGGACAGAAAATGCTCCTGGCAGCCATTGCTGGAATAAACCAGCTCATTGAGGACCAATTCATCAACATCGATTTCCTGGCCTTTCACTTCCCGGCAGCGGATACAGGAGCAGGATTTTCCCCGCCTAGTCAGCTCCCGCTGGATATCCTGACGCAAGCTGGTGCGTTTATTACCGTCAACAACGTTCTGCGATGGGATATCCCGCACTACCCGGTTAACCCGGCAGTAGCGGGGAATAGTCAGCTTCAGGTCTGCGATAAGATCGATCAGCTCTTCAGTTGTATACGGCTGATATTGTCCGCGCTTCCAGATCTCATATAATCCGGTGTTCTGCAGCAGCTGGGTGGGGTAGATCTTTAACTCATCAGGACAGAAATCCTCCCACAGGCGGGAAAAATCCTCACGGTCTGAATCGAGCGTTGCGCCAAGCAGATTGGGCATCCAGTGCAGGACGATCTTAAAACCAGCAGAACGCAGCAAGGCGACACCCTGCCGGGCTTCTGCTGCAGAATGACCTCGCTGGTTGAGAGTCAGGATGCGGTCATTCAGACTCTGAACACCCATCTGGAGTTTCGTGACCCCATATCCGCGCATTCGCGCCAACTCCCGGGGAGTGATCAAATCCGGACGGGTTTCCAGGACAAGTCCGACATTCTTGTGTTTAGCAGTCTCATTCAGAGCCTGGGCTTGCAGGAGGGTCGCAGATTCCTTTTCATTCATGGCATCAAAACAACGTTTGATGAACCACTCCTGGTAGTCCTGGTCATAAGCTGACCAGGATCCACCCAGGATCAGCAGCTCGATCTTATCGGTCGGATGGCCGATCTCATACAGGGCTTCAATTCGGGAGGCTACCTGTGTATATGGGTCGTAGGCGTGATGAAGAGCCCGCATAGCCCCAGGTTCATCCGGTAGATAGCTGACAGGCATCTCCTCATAATCAGGACAGAAGATGCAGTGACCGGGGCAGGGATATGGTTTGGTGAGCACAGTCACAGTGGTCACACCAGAGAGGGTTCTCATTGGTTTTAGACGGATCTTCTTGAGCAATGCCTGGTTGGCCGGACGCTGACCCTGAACGTCCCCGTCGAGGCTGATAATGCCGAGGCGAGCTTAAAAACCCAACTCCATCAGGCAGCGGATGATGACGGATGGCTTTGAAGACCTCCGCTCCGGATTCAATCTCGTCCAATGTTTGGGATGCCAGCTCCCGCTCGCGTTCCGCAAATCGGGCTTTACCCGCGTCTAATTCAGTCATTAACCCTTCCTACCAGAAATAGTGCCCCTCCCAGTTTATAATTGGGGCATGGAGCCAAATATTGCCCGGAAACTCATCAACCTCAACCACCACTTTTACCAAAGCTTCGCGAAGGATTTCTCTGAAACCCGGGAGCGCCTGCAATTGGGTGTGATCGAGGTCTTAAATCGGATACCTGCAAACTGTTCAGTATTGGATTTGGGCTGTGGAAATGGCAACGTGGTTACTCATTTATCTGAAAACGGATTCCAGGGAACTTACCTGGGTGTGGATTTCAGTCTCGGGCTTCTCAATCAAGCAGAAGACAGTCAACCTGATGATTTCCAGATCGGCTATCATGAGCTCGATCTGACCTCCCCTAGTTGGGAACGGATTCTACCTTCCACTCGATTTGATGTGATCTGC
>JARROG010000398.1:0-1132 GCA_037384185.1 Anaerolineales bacterium
CTCTGGTCTTTTCCTGAGGATAGCCGTCCACAGATTTGTAGCCACCGAGGGTCGGAACTGCCCATCGACAACGTTCATCTCCAGGTCGAGGACGATCATATCCCCCGGGCTTAAATCCTCGTAGGCCAGCCCGCTGGGAGTGACCACAATCTGGCCGCTCTCTGGGTCTCGGGCACAGATCGTCCCTCCAGCCATCCACACCAGGCCGTACTTTTTTAGGGCAAGAGCTGCTGAAAGGACATCTTTGCGGAGTTCTTCGAGTAGCATGATTGGATACCTCTATGATAAAGGATAAAATCCAAGTTCCTGTCCGGCTTCAAAGAAAGCCAGCATATTCTCAAGGGGAATGTCATTGCTAAAATTGTGTGCTGGTGCCAGAACATACCCGCCTCCCTGGCCCATTTGTTCAATTCGCAGGCGGACTTCTTTTTTGACGTCTTCAATTGATCCGTGGTTAAGTACATTTTTGACATCCACGCCGCCCTGAAATACCAGGTCTTTGCCGAAATCTCTTTTAAGTCCAACCGGGTCCATACCGGGAAGATGACCTTCGATCGGGTTGAGGATCTCAAAACCGGCCTCGATCAGATCGGGCAGGAACTTACGAATTGCCCCGTCACAGTGCAGCATCACTTTGGCGTTGGGGGCCAGCCGTTTGTAGAGGTCAATAGATTTCTTGTGGCGGGGTTTGATGACCTTGGCATACACCTCGGGGTTGAACATCGGACCGGCGTTGGTTCCCAAGTCCTCCGCCATTTCGACGACGTCGACATAAGGGCCGACGACTTTCAGGAATGCTTCATAAAAACCGTCCAGGACTTCCGCCAGCTTCCCGATCAAATAATCGAACAGGTCCAGATCCAGGACGGTCATCATCAGGGCATTTTCCATCCCTACCATCAGCCGGGCAAATTCCCACAGGTTTCCATATACCGGCCGATGGGCGACAATGGAATAATCTGTGTTGTTGTACAGATCTTCAATCTCTTCCTTCACACCTTCCATGCGGACGGGATCATAAGGATCCGGCCAGGGGAATTTATCGATTTTCTCCCTTGTCAGATCTTCCCCTAATGGCGCTCCATGGAGATCATAGTATCCTCCCATGATGCGGTGGGTGAGCCCCCATTCA
>JARROG010000398.1:1191-2732 GCA_037384185.1 Anaerolineales bacterium
CTGAAAGTCACCCGTCAGGCTGTTTGATATGTAATTTGCGGGCGGTCTGATGTGAATGTAGCGAAAATCGGTTCCTAATTTGTCAAGGATTGGGTTGTAATCAGGGGTTGTGTAGAAACCCACCAGCGTCCGCCGGGGGATGCGCTCGACCCCAAAGTGGGCTTCCAGTAGTTCGAATCGCTGTTCAGTGAGGTGGTTGGCGGATCCTCCCAGGGCAAATGGGACTCGATCCGGTTCCTTGTGGTTGAGTGTTGCACGGACTCGTTCCCTGGCAGTCATTGTGATTGGCATGAGTCGACTCCTATTAATTCACAAGTGTGCAATAGAAATTCACAATTGTGAATTAATATAGCATGGAAAAAATCACTTGTCAATCTGATTTTATGCACATTTGAACGGCAGCTGATAAATTTTATGCCTGGAGTGGTGGTCTCCCAGGTGGGAATCATTCATTTGCCGTGTAAAGGTGAACTAGTGAGAGGGCAGATCTTCCACGAGCCTGTTCAGGGGGGAGTCAGCCCTTTAAGTTGTTAAAGAAGGTCCTGGTGAGTTTCCGTTCGGAAGGTGGCGGGTGCAGGAGTGAGATTGATTTTCAGACGTGAGTTCGCTTCAGGGCAGGATCCGGACCTCGATCCTCCCGCTCACTGTTCGAATATTGATGATCTCGTCCCCGGCACCTGTTGTTCCCTGGCATCCGGAGTTAGTCTGGCGGAAGTCCCCTCCCAGACATACTGCTTCCCCTGCAGCTGTGTTCGCTGTGATCTGGTAGCTGCTGCTGGTTGGTATAAGAGCCGTGATAGATCCGTGATCGGCCTCCAGGTTGATGGGAAAGGATAAAGCTGGTTCGCCCTGATAGAGAATCTCGCCCATGATTGTTGCCATCGAAGTCGGCCCGGAAAATCCGCTCACTTTCAGGCTGCCATGCTCGCTGAAAATCTCCAATGATCCCTCGCCGCCGCTGGCAGTGATGTCCCCCTGTCCAGCCCGGAGAGCGGCCTCCCCCTGGAAGTTTTCCAGGAAGGTGCTCCCAGCGGTATTCTTGACTTGAATGGAGTTGATTGTATTCTTCAGTATGACCTGTGCGTTGTATGATTCAATCTCCAGACTGAGAGCTGAAGGCAGATCCAAAGAAATGATGGCGCTTCTTTCCGATTTTTGGCAGTCCAGAACCAGGATTTTTTGTTCTCTACTGACTTGGCAGTCTGTAGAGCTGGAGAATTGAATCTGATCCGCAGTTGAGCCTTCAACTGATAACTCACCTGCATCCAGCCTGATTCTGACAGCCGTGAGCTCGCTGGCCGGGATCGTCTCAAAATGGATGGGTTCGTTTTCAGCTGGACTTTGGCAGCTTGCCAGCAGCACTGTCCAGGCAATCAACAAGATGATTGTTCTTTTCATATTTTTGGCAGGAACATTGTTAGGGTTTGATGTCATCTATTCTAACGCAGATGCTGTCAGCTGATCTGGTTTTTTCATCTGGCGTCCTAAGGAAGCCAACTTCCTGCAGCTTGAGGAGACCTGTCGTTTCTCGTTTATAATTC
>JARROG010000399.1:0-1541 GCA_037384185.1 Anaerolineales bacterium
ATACAATCTTCCTGCTTCGGCCCGCTAGCTCAATTGGCAGAGCAACTGACTCTTAATCAGTAGGTTATAGGTTCGATTCCTATGCGGGTCACAACCAAGAACCGCTCCCTGATGGAGCGGTTTTTTTGGTGGCAGTGGCGAGTCTTAAATTCCCTTTGAAATATCTGCCAGCCGCGCCAGCAGACGCTGGATTACCCCTTCTCTGATCATCGTCCCCCAGTGGCCGTCGCAGAAACGCTCCCCCCGGACACAGAAGGTCAGGACAGTCTTGATCTCCTGCAGCGTGGCTCGCTCAAGATAATTCCCTTCCTGGAGAAGCGCAGGTACATCCTTCTCAGCATATTCGTAGTCACACCAGGGTGCTTTACCAGCCAGCTGGAAGAAAGCGATCACAGCCTCATGGTATACCGGCCAGGGAAAGGTCCGGGCACCGCTGGGCAGCAGCTCTCCCCCGCCCCATTCGACCACCGGATCAAATCCCTCTCGTGTGAAGATTGGAAGAAAGCTGACCAGTTCCTCGATATTCTGACTGTCAGGCTCCGTTGCCATCCTCACCTCAAATCCTCGCAGCAGACAAACAAAGTATCTTACAGCGGTTTATACCCGCTATGTCCACTAATTTCAATTGGGAACTGTAAATGAAAAAGCTCTTGCGGGGCCGATAAGATCAGCTGCCAACCCCGGGCTCACTTCCTCCGCAGCCGCAAGGAGTTGCCCACCACCAGCAGGCTGCTGGACGCCATGGTGACAGCAGCGATCACCGGGGTGATGATCCCCAGCGCTGCCAGCGGCAGAGCCACCAGGTTGTAGGCAAAGGCCCAGCCCAGATTCTCGCCGATGATGCGCCGGACCCGCTTGGATTTGCGAATGAACCAGGGAATCAGCTCCAGGTCAGAGCGCATCAAGATAATATCCGAGGTCTCACCAGCTACTGCAGTACCGCCAGCCACCGTGATGCTCAAATCTGATTGGGCCAAAGCTGGAGCATCATTCACCCCATCCCCCACCATAGCGACCATTTCCCCGCCCTCCTGCCAATCTTTGATCTGGTCCGCTTTTTCAGCTGGCAGCAGTCCCCCCTGATAGCTTTCCAAACCGATCTCCCTGGCAATCGCCTGGGTGGTTTCCGGACTGTCTCCGGACAGCAAAGTCGCTGTAATTCCCAGTTCCTTCAAACCCTCAACTGCCACCTCAGCGCTCTCGCTGGGCTGATCGCGGAGCGAGATAAATCCCCTGACTTTTCCACCCCATCCCACCCAGATGACCGATTCTCCCTCCTGACTGTGGGACTTTGCGTTTTCCAACAACTCGGATCCTTCCGGAAGCTGCAGGTACTGAGCAGATCCCACTTTGACAACCTGTTGAATTTCTCCAGCCAGCTTGGCCTGCACCCCCACGCCATGTTCTGAGCGGAAATCATCAGCAGGCAGCAGCTCTCCAGCGAACGCCAATGTGATCGCTTTGGCGATCGGATGCTGGGAGAACTGATCCACCGAGGCTGCAGCGGCCAATAATTCCTGGGAGGAAATATCCGATCCTGG
>JARROG010000400.1:0-1515 GCA_037384185.1 Anaerolineales bacterium
GAAAGCGGGGAAATGCTGGTTGAGGTCTCCGTTTGTGGGGTGTTCCACACGGAGCTGGACGAGATCGAAGGCCGCACTCCCCCCTCGCACCTGCCGATGATCCTGGGCCACCAGGTGGTGGGAACCGTGGTTGAAAACAAAGGAGAGGAAAATTTATTCAAACCGGGCGACCGGGTGGGAATCGCCTGGATCTATTCTGCCTGCGGAAAATGTGAATTCTGCCGGCAGGGTTTGGAGAACCTCTGTTCGGACTTCAAGGCTACCGGGCGGGACGCGAACGGCGGCTATGCTGAATATATGGTTGTCCCCGAGGATTTCGCCCACCTGATTCCCAAGGAGCTGACCGACAGCCAGGCAGCCCCTTTACTGTGCGCGGGGGCGATTGGCTACCGTTCTTTGAGGCTGACAGAGATCAGGGATGGAGAAATCCTGGGCCTGACCGGGTTCGGCGCATCGGGCCACCTGGTGCTCAAGATGGTCAAATTCCTCTACCCCGATTCCGAAGTCTATGTTTTTGCCAGGAGCCCAGATCAGCGGGAATTCGCGCTTAAGCTTGGCGCAGCCTGGGCAGGTGAGATCGGGGAGAGACCACCCCAACTTTTACACGCTCTGATCGATACCACCCCTGTTTGGAAACCGATCGTGGAAGGCTTGGCCGTCCTTAAGCCAGGCGGCCGGCTGGTTGTCAACGCCATCCGCAAGCTGGAAATTGACCAGGAATACTTGCTGAAGCTGGATTATCCCCAGCATCTGTGGATGGAAAAAGAACTCAAGAGTGTCGCTAACGTCACCCGGCGGGATGTAGGAGAGTTCCTGGATCTGGCAGCCCAAATGGGCATCGAGCCCCAGGTGACCGAGTATCCGCTAGAGGAAGCCAACCAGGCCCTCACCGATCTGCATCAGGGCGGTGGGACGGGAGCAACTGTCTTGCGAATATAGCTCCGCACGCCCTATGTCACCGCTCCACCAGCCGTCACCGGACGTTGGCAAGACTTGAGTAGATGCCTCACCGAGGACGGCTCGGTGAGCTGAGCGTGAGTGGCCGCTCTCCAGTCGGATCGCCCGGGGAGACTTGATCCCCATTTGACACCTTGCCTGTGCTCATCTATACTAGGAATCAGGAGGGGAGAAAAGAAAATGGAGGCTCCTTGGCAGAGAAAGGGCTCCAGATCCATCTTTTAGGCAATATTCACATAATCCTTGACGGCCAACCAGTCAGCGATCTGGATTCCCCCCGCCTGCAGTCCTTTTTGGCTTATCTGATCCTGCACAACGAAGCTCCCCTGCAGCGCCAGCAGCTGGCTTTTACTTTTTGGCCCGATTCCAACGAATCCCAGGCACTCACCAATACCCGCAACACCCTCTTCAAGCTCCGTGAGGCTTTCCCGCAGATCGACAATTATCTTGAGATCAGCAATCAAACCCTGTGGTGGAATCCGAAATCACCAGTTGAATTGGATATTGATATTTTTCAGGAATCAGTCGATCAGACAAACATCACCGGCGCTGGAAAAG
>JARROG010000401.1:0-1505 GCA_037384185.1 Anaerolineales bacterium
TCGGGAAGAAGAATATCCTCAAGCCCTATCTGATCATCGCAGGCTGGCTATTGATCCCCATTATTGGGATTGTACTGCTGGCGGGTTTTGAATCCAGTACCCTGGTCCCCGCTGTACAGACTACGCTGTGGGGAGGACTGCTAGTGACATTTTTACTGGCAGCGGGAGGAATCCTGCTGTCCTTTCCGCTCGGTGTAGCCCTGGCATTTGGAAGGCGCTCCTCCCTGCCGGTGGTCAGCGCCTTCTCGACTGTATTCATTGAGGTGATCCGGGGTGTTCCCCTGGTGACGATCTTATTCATGTTCTCGATCATCCTGGCGCTTTTCCTTCCGGTGGAATCGCGGATTGACCGCCTGGTCAGGGCGCTGATGGCTGTGACCGTTTTTAGCGCGGCTTACTCAGCTGAGAATGTCCGCGGTGGCTTGCAGTCCGTCCCACTTGGCCAGATCGAGGCTGCTAAAGCCCTAGGGATGGGAAATTTCAAGACCACGATTTTTATCGTACTGCCGCAGGCTTTGAGATCGGTCCTGCCGGCCATAGTGGGGCAGTTCATCTCCCTCTTTAAAGACACCACTCTGGTGGTGATTATCGGGATCAACGATTTTCTTGGGATAGGGCGTTCGATCATTAATTCCGATCCCGAATTTGTCCAGCTTAGAACAGAGGTATATATCTTTATGGCCCTGGTGTACTGGATCTTCAGTTATTTGATGTCCCTTGCCAGCCGTAGGATAGAGACCGCACTGGGTGTAGAAAGCAACCTGTAGGAGATAAGATTATGAACAAAGATCCAATTATTACCTGCCAGGGAGTTCATAAATGGTTTGGAGATTTTGAGGCCTTGAAGGGTGTAGATATGGAAGTCTATGAGGGGGAGGTCATCGTCATCTTTGGCCCCTCAGGCTCCGGCAAATCGACTTTCATCCGTACCATCAACCGCCTCGAGGAGCATCAGGAAGGGACCATCGTTGTGGATGGGATCGAACTCACCCACGATGTGCGTAACATCGAGAAGATCCGCACGGAAACCGGGATGGTCTTCCAGCAGTTCAACCTCTTCCCCCACCTGACCGTGATTCAGAACATCACCCTGGCGCCTATCTGGGTCCGGAGTTGGCCCAGGGAAAAAGCAGAGGCTAAGGCTTTGGAGCTGCTGGAGCTGGTCGGGATTCCTGAACAAGCCCAGAAATTCCCTGGCAACCTGTCCGGCGGTCAGCAGCAGCGGGTTGCTATCGCCAGAGCCCTGGCTATGGAGCCCAAGATCATGCTCTTCGATGAACCAACCTCCGCACTGGACCCCGAGATGATTAAGGAGGTTCTGGACGCCATGATCGACCTGGCAAAATCCGGCATGACCATGATCGTGGTCACCCACGAGATGGGATTTGCCCGCGAGGTCGCAGACCGCATGTACTTCTTCGATGAGGGACGAATCGTAGAGACCGGAACCCCGGATGAGATCTACAGGAATCCGAAGGAAGACCGGACCAAGCTGTTCCTGTCCA
>JARROG010000402.1:0-1833 GCA_037384185.1 Anaerolineales bacterium
GGCATTGGCCTGACTAGCGTTTTAACTCATTTGAGAGAGGAAGAAGATCAGACAATCATTCAATCACTAAACGACCCTTCAGTAATTAATTTGATCAAAAATATTACCAAGAATTACCACCAATTGGACCTCGTAGATAACCAGATTTTTGTTCAGGGCAATTATGCTCGATATCCGCTGCAGGACCTCAGCACTGGCGCCAGAGAACAAATCCTGCTTGCCCTTCGCTTAGGCATTGCCTCCCAGGTTTCAGGCGGAGAACCCCTTTTCTTTATTCTCGACGATGCCTTCCAGCATTCTGATTGGCAGCGGCGAGTATCTCTGGTGGAAACCACGGTTGAATTGGCCAAGCATGGCTGGCAAGTCATTTATCTGAGCATGGACGAGCACATCCGTGACCTTTATCTGAAACTCGCAAAGCCCGCCTTGAAAAATGAATTCCACTATTTTGACTTGAACAACTAGATTGGCCTATTAAGATCTTGTTCTGCTATTGCCCCTTTCTGGACCAAACCAGTTCTATCTATCTTCCCAGAGCGCCTGAAGCGACCATGATGATAAAAGACCCTATAAACCAATGAATTATAAAAGGATAAAGAAATGATTTTGTTCTCCAGGCTACCCAACCGAACGCGAATCCACCGAAAATAGTCGAAAATGTTTCAGTCCTTTTTTCCAGATCAAACCACCTGGTTGGATGCGATAATACTGCTGCATCGCACCTTGCTTGGTTCCCAGATACCATAGTATGGGAGCCATCAGTAAGATAGCAAACGCAGTGATCAGCAAACCAGCCTTCCAATCACCAATCGTCAATCCATAGCTGGTAGGCGATTCTCTGAACACAAATACCGTTATTGCGGCAGGGATGACAATGTACAGGAGGATGCTGTCCAGATTATTAGCAGAGGAAAAGTTAAAATAATAATCAGCTGTGATCAAAAGAGTACTGGCAATCGTGAGGATTCCGATCTTCCAGTCAATCTCCAGCTTCTTCCCCTTAAGATAGCGAACAATTTCCATCACGATATTTTATTTCCAACAAGAACAGTAACCTGTACTTCATTCTCTCCCTCTATATCAAAAGGGATTAAAGCTGATTGGAGTTCTGTTCTATTAACGATAATGCGTTGCTGATCGCCAGGGCCTACACGTCTGACTGTAATCTGGAATAGGCGTCCCCGAAATCGCCTGGTGACTTTAAATCCCCGCCATTCAGATGGCAGTGCCGGTTGAACGATCAAGCCTTGATAATCTGGTCGTATCCCAAGTATATATTGAGATACAGCGACAAAATTCCAAGAAGCGGTACCCGTCAGCCAGGAGTTCTTTGCTTCTCCATGACAGGGAGCATCTCTCCCTGCAATCATCTGAGCGTAAACATAAGGCTCGCAACGGTGAATCTCACTGATCGCTTCCCGCACGGAGGGATTGATCCTGAGATAATAATCCAATGCGCGATCAGCATTTCCCTGCATAGCTTCTGCGATCATGATCCAGGGATTAGTATGGCAGAAGACCCCTGCATTTTCTTTAAACCCTGGAGGATAGGACGAGATCTCTCCCAGATTAAGATAATACCGGCTGTAAGCCGGCTGCTGGAGGAGTATTCCATGGTCAGTTGCCAGCCGCTCATTTACTGAGGACAAAGCTTTCTGTGCCTTGCCATCTTCAAGTCCCAGTCCAGACATGATGCAGATTCCCTGCGGTTCAATAAAGATTTGACCTTCCTGACAGGAACTGGAACCCACTGGCTCGCCAAAAGCATCATAAGCCCGTAAAAACCATTTTCCATCCCAGCCATGCTGCCAAACCTTATCTTGCATTTTATCG
>JARROG010000403.1:0-1439 GCA_037384185.1 Anaerolineales bacterium
AGCGGTTCGTGGTTCAGTTATGGCGAAACAAAACTGGGGCAGGGAAGAGAAACAGTTCGTAAGTTAATACAGGATAATCCTGAATTATTACAAGAACTTGAAAACCAGCAGGCCTCTGATTTGCATCTTAAACCAGACGCTGTGCCGGTCATACGCCGCTTTGGGGATCTGGTCCGGCTGGGGAATCAACCGCTCAGCTCCCAGGATTTACTGGCTATCTTTCAGGAGCTGACCTCAAAATCACAGCAAGACCTCTTTTCAAAAACGAAAGAACTGGATTTCTCCTATCAGCCAGGCAGCGGATCAAGGTACCGCGTCAACGCCAGTCTACAGAGCGGAGAATTGTGCCTGGCCCTGCGGAGGATCTCTCAACGCATTCCAGCAATCGATGAGCTCGGTCTTCCAGCCATTTGCAAGGACCTGGCCTTGATGAAACAGGGTCTGGTGCTGGTGACCGGCCCCACTGGCAGCGGCAAGTCCACCACCCTGGCATCATTGATCGACTACCTCAATCACCAGCGGCCGCGCCGGGTGATCACTATCGAGGATCCCATAGAATATATCTACCAGGATGCCCAATCATTCATCACCCAGCGGGAGCTGGGAGCGGATACTGAATCATTTGCCACCGCCGCCAAGCAAGCCTTGCGGCAGGACCCGGATGTGATCCTGGTCGGAGAGATGCGCGATCCGGAAACGATGGCAGCCTGCCTGACCGCCGCAGAGACCGGTCACCTGGTCTTTTCTACCCTGCACACCAACAATGCCCCCCAATCGGTGGACCGCATCGTGGATTCCTTCCCTCCCCACCAGCAGAATCTGATCCGCATCCAGCTATCCCTGGCACTGCTGGCCATTCTTTCCCAGCGGCTGCTTATTCGACTGAACGGAACTGGAAGGGTTGCCGCGATGGAAGTCCTGGTTGCCAATAACGCCATCCGCAACCTGATCCGGGAAGGAAAAACCCACCAGATGCTGACGGTGATGCAAACCGGCAGTGAAGTGGGCATGGAGACCCTGGACCAGGCCCTTCATAAACTGCTCCGGGAGGGGAAAATTGGGCCGGAGGAAGCCAGGAACAACTCCAGTAACCAGAATACCGCCCTCTCCTCGCTGGGTGTTCTCTAGCGCGTTCCCAAGGGAACCATCATCCTGTAAGGCATCCCGTAAAACTACTTTCAGCCTTGAAAGGTCCCCGTAAGGTCCCGTAAGGTCCCTGTAAGTTGATTTTCCCCAATATTATGTTTTACTTAAAGCGTCCGAGGCAAGGGCCTAAAAGGGAATGCCCTGGCACTATCAATTGAAGACAAAATTGTTTCTTTTTATGTACGGAGGTTATTGTCATGTTCAAAAAATTCTTTTCGTCGGAAGGCGGCTTCACTCTTGTGGAACTGCTAGTCACCATCGCCATCCTGGCCGTGCTATTTGGGATCGTCACC
>JARROG010000404.1:0-3334 GCA_037384185.1 Anaerolineales bacterium
GTGAATTAGAGGTGGCCCGATTTGGGCCGGGAAAGGTTAGAGATCTCCCCTTCCACCCACAGATCCTGAAGGTTGTGGTCCGCTTCCAGCAGGCTTTTCAGGTAGGTGTTGACCTCACTGACAGACCAGGCCCGGGATGAATCCAATCCAGAAAACATAGGGGAAGTATACTTTCAAGCCGGATGGCAGGCAAGTTCCGGAAAGCATTCCCGGAGAGGATATTCCTCCTGCCAGATCGGGGATCAGGGCGTTATTCCATCTTCTCCTACTCCTGGAAACAGCTCAGGGTCCCTGTGATACAATTTTCCCACCATGGAAATATCTGACCATATTCAGGACATTCTGGACTCGCTCCCGAATCAACCCGGCTGCTATTTGATGAAGGATCGGGAGGGTGTTGTCATCTATATCGGCAAGGCCATCAACCTGCGCTCCCGGGTGCGGTCCTATTTCCATGCCAGCGCCCAGAAGAACCCCCGCACCAGCCAGCTGGTCTCCCGGATCGAGGACATCGAGTGGATCATCGTCGGCTCGGAGCTGGAAGCCTTGATCCTGGAGATGAACCTGATCAAAGAATATCAACCGCGCTTCAATGTCCAGCTCAAGGATGACAAACGCTATCCCTACATCAAGATCCACTGGGCGGACGATTTCCCCAAGGTCACCGTCACCCGCAAGATCGAAAAGGACGGCTCCCGCTACTACGGCCCGTACATCAATGTCTGGGCCGTCAATCAGACCCTGGACGTGCTGCGCAAGATCTTCCCCTACCTGACCTGCAGCCGGACCATCACCGGGGATGACCAGCGAGCTTGCTTGTACTACGATATCGAACTCTGCACCGCCCCCTGCATCGGCCAGATCAGCAAGGACGACTATCGGGAAATGATCGCCGAATTGGGAGCGTTCCTCAATGGCCGGACGGAGAAGATCGTTGCCAGGCTGGAAGAGGAGATGAATAAAGCCTCCTCGGAGATGGACTACGAACGGGCGGCCCAGATCCGGGACCAGCTGGATGCCATCCAGCGCATCGTCGAGGATCAGCGCATTATCTCAACCCGCTTCAAGGATTCGGACGTGATCGCCCTGGCCAACCTGGATGACAGCGCCTGCATTCAAGTCTTCTTCATCCGGGGAGGGACATTGACCGGCCGGGACTATTTCCTGGTCGAAAACCCTGATGAAACTGCCGATCAGGACCTGCTGGCTGAGGTCATCAAACAGTTCTACGACCAGTCACCCCAGGTTCCCCGGGAGATCCTGATTCCCCGTGAGTTCGAGGTAGCCAGGATCATTCAGAAGTGGCTGAAAATCCAGCGGGATGGGAAGAGCCATGGCAGCCGAGAACGCCGCTTCCATGCTGGAAGCCCTGAAAACCCAGGAAAAATCGGAGCAGGATCGGGCGGAGGGAGCTCTGAACGACCTGCAAACCCGGTTGGAACTGTCCTCGCCGCCCATGCGCATCGAGTGCTATGACATTTCCAACACCCAGGGAACCGCCCTGGTAGGCAGCATGGTGGTCTTCCTGGAAGGGCGCCCGGCCAAGGGACATTACCGCCAGTTCAACATCCGCACTGTGCAGGGACCCGACGATTACGCCAGCATGGATGAGGTCCTGCGGCGGCGCTTCCAGCGGCTGATCGCGTCTGAAGAAGAGAAAAACAAGCCGGGTGGCAAGCCGGACGCATCCTTCAGCTCCCTGCCCGACCTGGTGCTGATCGACGGTGGGAAAGGTCAGCTCAACCGCTCCACCCAGGTGCTGGCGGATCTGGACCTGCTGGACACGGTTCCCATTGCCAGCCTGGCCAAACAGTACGAGGAGGTCTTCCTGCCGGGAAATCCCTACCCGGTGCGCTTTGACAAGGACGACCCCGGGCTGCATCTGCTGCAGCGCGCCAGGGACGAAGCCCACCGCTTCGCGATCACTGCCCACCGCAAACGCCGGGTCCGGAAAGGGCTGGAATCCAGCCTGGAAAAAAGAATCCAGCCTGGAAAAAATACCCGGCATCGGCCCCAAGCGCCGCAGGGAACTGCTCAACAAGTTTAAAACCATCCAGAACATCCGGGAAGCTTCCCTTGAGGAGCTCTCTCAAACACCTACAATCACTCTCAAAATCGCTCAATCCATCAAAGAGCACTTGGATTAACCCAACCCCATGCTACAATGAGCGGGAATTGAGATCAAATCATTTAGGAGACTTATGCCACAGAATAAACGTCAGCTGCGAACCCAGAGAATTGTCATGAGCGTCATTGGTATCGTCATCATCCTGGCCATGGTGCTTTCGCTGGTTCGCTTCTAAGATCTCAATCACGTCCCTCCAATTAAATATCGTTCAAGGAGCTGGGAATGGTAAAGAACCGATCCACTCTCTGGGTTGCCGCCCTGGTTGTCGGCTGGGCGTTTGATATCCTGTACTGGAACAAGCCCCCGGGAATATCCTTCCTGATCCACGTCATCCTGCTGCTGGGAGCGCTGGCTGTTCTGAGCTGGAAAGAGGGCAAGAAACCCAGCCAGGCCAGTCTAATCCTGGTTCCATTGATCCTGATCTTCAGCGCCCTGGGATTCCTGCGGGAGGAGCCTTTTACCCGGATTCTCAACCATCTGCTCAGCCTGGGGCTGCTGGGACTGCTGATCCTGTCCTACCAGGGAGGACGCTGGTACGCCTACACGGTGAGCGATTACCTGGTAAGCGGCTTCCGGCTGATCCTCAACACCATCGGCCTGCCTTTTAAATTGATGACAGCGGAAAAGGAAGAGGAGAATCTCCTGGAGGGGGAAACCTCGCGTTCCACAGGCTGGAAGCGCGCGGTGCCCTTTCTGCGGGGGATCCTGATCGCCCTACCCCTGCTGGTCATCCTGGCTTCCCTGCTGGGAGAGGCGGACCCGCTCTTCGCCAGGTGGATGAAAGACCTGATCGAGCTGCTCCGGCTGGAAAAACTACCCGAATATATCCTGCGCCTGGTGCTGATCGCCTTCTGGACCTTCCTGGCGGCTGGCCTGCTGCTCTATGCCCTGACCAAGAGCAAGGAGGAAAAACTGGTTGGCGCGGACGAGCCCTGGCCGCCGCGCTTCCTGGGCTTCACAGAGACCACGGTCATCCTAGGAGCGATCAACATCCTGTTCTTCTCCTTCGTCTCCATCCAGTTCAAATATTTCTTCGGGGGTGAGAAGAACATCGCCCTGGACGGCTATACCTATTCCGAATATGCCCGCAAGGGATTCGGTGAGCTGCTGGCGGTGGCCTTTTTCCTGGAAGGCCGTTTCGTGCAATCGTTTCCCGCCTTCGGCGCAGAACGGCGGGGGGCACCGGTGGCCACGTCTACCCGGCGC
>JARROG010000405.1:0-2173 GCA_037384185.1 Anaerolineales bacterium
AGCTCAGGAAATAGGTTTGAACCCTAGTCCAGCTCCCCCTAAAAAAAGCCCGGCACTAGGCCGGGCTTTCTTATTCTCTAGTCGCTCAGATCCACCCACTGAAAGGGAAAGCTGCCCGCAGGGAGCGGGACCTGGTCGGTGCTGAAGTCATGAAAAACCCGCCTGACCCTGGCTTCCAGGTAGGAGCCGGAACCCCATTCAATGTAGAGCAGGTTCATCCCATCCGGGCTCCAGATCGGGGTAGTTCCCATGCCGATCAGGTGTTCTTCCGCCTCGGCCGCGTTGGGATCGATCATCCACAGGCCGACGCCGTTGGCGGTGGCCTCGATCTCACCCTGGGTGACGACGGCGATCCACCTGCCGTCCGGGCTCCAAACCACTTCCGGCCCCACGCGCTGACCAAAACTATCATAGGGGTGCAGCACCCGGCTGGTCCCGCTGGCAGTGTCAATGACCACGATCGCATTGCCATTTCCCCCGTCTGCCTCAGAGGGACCTCCGTAGGCCATGAAAGTCAGCTTAAATCCGTCCGGTGAGAATGCCGGCGCGCCAAAGCTTGTATACGCCGGCGCGTAATAATCCATCGGCACATCGACGGGGCCGGTCTCCAGCGAATACCACAAGGGCAGGCCCTCATCGTCATAGAGGATGGTCCCATCCCTGGGGGAGACAGCGTACCCATAATAGGAAGTGGCTCGATCGTCCAGGATCAGATATTCACCGGTCTTGATATCGACCGCGCCCAGATAGCCAGCCCAGGGTCCGAGCTGGTCCTCCGGCATGTAATTAAACGCCAGGAGATCGCTTCCGGGCAGGAAGGCCAGGCTGGTCTCCAGCAGGTCCGGGGTGTCTGTCAGTTGGGTGGTCTCTCCACTGATCAGGTCGTAGAGAAAGATGTCCTCTTCATAGACCGGGGCCAGGTAGGCGACCTGGAGGGTTTCCGGGTTGAGCACAAACCCATCCCCTCTGTCGATCAGCTGATGCCCAAAACCATCGCTGCCCACGATCCAGGCGCCCTCCCCTTCGGCGCTGGTATAGAGTAGGCCGGCATACTCCTCGCCGATCCGGTCACCCTGAGGCAGGGAGTTGAAGTCGAACGCCAGGGGAATTTCGGCCTCATCCCCCGCTGTACTTTCGGCCCCGGCGTCCGCTGGACCCTCATCCCCAGCAGGATCATCACTTCCGCCAGCAGCGGGAGCGCTATCCGTTGGGCCGGGACCCGCGGCGTCAGTGGCCTGTCCTGAACGTCCAGGGTAATTGCAAGCCCCCAGCAGCAGAACCACAATCAAAAGCAGGGTAATTTTCTTGTTCATAAACAACTTCCTCTCTGGTCATTCATGCCATCTCCATTCCAACTGGAAGCCATCCGATCCAGACAGATCATCCCGGGCCTCCCCCTGAAGTCGGGACCGAGGGACCTGGAGAGGTAAGGGTCCTGCTCCATGTCTACAGGGTATCATAATCATGTTAGACTATGAATGAACTAACAACCAACAAGGAAAAACCATGAAGATCTTCCTCACCGGCGGGGCGGGCTATATCGGCTCCGCCGCCGCCCGCACCCTCCTGGAAGCCGGCCACACGGTAACGGTCTACGACTCGCTGGTCACCGGCCACCGGGCCGCCGTCCCCGAAGGCGCCCGCTTCAGCCAGGGCGACCTGGCCAACCGCCGCGATGTCGAAGCCGCCCTAGCCCTCGACAATTTCGACGCTGTGATGCACTTCGCGGCCTTCATCGAGGCCGGCGAGAGCATGCAGAATCCCCCCAAGTACTATCACAACAACCTGGCCAACTCGGTCGACCTGATCGATGCCGCCGTTAGGGCCGGGGTGAAGCGCTTCGTTCTGCTCCACCGCCGCCGTCTACCAATCCTCGGACGATCCCCTCAGCGAGGACAGCCCGCTGGGGCCGACCAACGTCTACGGCCACACCAAGCTGATGATCGAGCAGGTGCTGGCCTTCTACCGCGAGATCTTCGGCCTGGGCTACGCCGCCCTGCGCTATTTCAACGCCGCCGGGGCTCTCCCCGGCCAGGGCGAAGCCCATCAGCCCGAATCCCATCTCATTCCGCTTGTGCTCCAGGTCCCGCTCGGAAAGCGCGAGGGGATCAAGATCTACGGGACCGACTACCCCACCCCGGACGGCACCTGCATCCGCGATTACATCCACATC
>JARROG010000406.1:0-1333 GCA_037384185.1 Anaerolineales bacterium
GAGGAGATCCTGGACAGCATTCTTGCCCTGGAGGATTTATACAAGCAGGGAGAAATTTCCCAGAAAAGTTTCGAAAGCAAGCGCGCCGACCTTAAGGACCAGCTCCGAAAAACTGCTGAGGATGATAAATAAGAGATGATCCTGGTCAAGAAGCTGGTCAAGCGATTCGGTCCAATGACCGTTCTCAGGGAATTGGATTTTGCAGTCGCAGAAGGCGAGTTTGTGGCTTTACTGGGACCTAACGGTGCCGGGAAAACCACCCTGCTGCGAATCCTTGCGACCCTGTCCAGACCGACATCGGGTTTGGTCAGGATTGCATCCTACCAATTAGCGCAGGCAGGGCCGGAACTGAGAGCCCATCTGGGAGTGGTATCGCACCAGCCGCTGCTCTATGGGGATCTGACAGCCAGGGAGAATTTGATCTTTTATGGGAAACTTTACGGGATCAGTCAGGAGCGCATTCAGGAAGTTCTGGCATTGGTAGGGTTAGGGTCCCGCCAGGATGATCTGGTCCGGACCTATTCCCGGGGGATGCAGCAGCGCTTAGCGATCGGCCGGGCAATCCTTCACAATCCCAAGATATTACTGCTGGACGAGCCCCATACCGGGCTGGATCAGGAGGCGGGAGAGATCCTGGACCGTGTGCTCCAGGAAGTAGCCCTGGAAGGTCGGACAGTGGTGATGACTTCCCATGATCTGGTCCGGGCAGCGAGCCTGGCAACCCGGATCGATCTGCTGTCGCGGGGAAAAATCACTGCCAGCACACCATCTCAAGGATTGAGCTCAAGCGATTTGGTTGATTTCTACCGCGCTGCTTTGGCTGGTGGAAGGGGGAAGGCATGAAATCGTATCTGCGGGCTGTGGGCGCCGTGATCTGGAAGGATTTCCGGGCAGAATGGAGGACCCGGGAGAATCTGTCAGCCATGCTGGTCTTTTCCCTGCTGGTTATCTTGATCTTCAATTTTGCCCTTGAGCTGGATTTGCAGGCTCGTACATCCTTGTCAGCTGGCATCCTGTGGGCCACATTTATTTTTGCAGGAACGATCGGCCTTAACCGATCTCTTGCAGTCGAGAAGGATCGCGGCTGCCTGGATGGTTTACTGCTGGCGCCGGTCGATCGAAGTGTGATCTACTTCGGGAAAGCCGTTGGAAATTTGCTGTTCATGCTGATTGTTGAAGCCATTGTGCTGCCGCTGTTCAGCTTCTTGTATGCCTTTAACGTGTTTCAGCCCGGATTTCTATTGGTGGTATTGCTGGGATCGATCGGCTACGCAGCAGTGGGAACGCTGCTTTCCACAATGGTTGTTCAGGCCAGGACGCGTGATATTCTGTT
>JARROG010000407.1:0-1966 GCA_037384185.1 Anaerolineales bacterium
TTGATCGGGAACCAGCGAGCAGCCACTGTGGTTACGGCATTGAGGATGAAAGGCTGGCCGATCGCAATCCCGATCTGGGTGATCAATACCATGGTATAGCTGGGTGCCAGAATTCCCCGCAGCAATCCAAACAAGCCCGTGAATACCGCGCCGATCCCGACCGCTACCCGGATTCCATAGGTATCAATGGCCCAGGAGGCTGGGATTGAGACCAGGATGTAGACCACCATAAAACTCAAAGAAAGCAGGCCGATGCTCAGATCCGAGACACCATAAAACTCCGCGGCGGTCCCTGTGATCGGAGCAAATGTAATCCATAACAATTGATTGAGAGCGATCACGAACATGAACGCCAACAAGACTACCCAGCGGTAACCATATACCTTGAAATCAGTTTGCTCCATGACGAAAATCCTCCCCGGGTTTGGATGCTTGGCAATCTCCCCCAAATATTGGTAATCCTAACGTTCTTTATAACACCGGGGCAGCCATTTTGGTACTTCCCGGGAGTATTCCCGCCACTCATCAGGGAACTCTTCAGCTAATAAACGCTCTTCGTTGGCAGCGCGTTGGACCACTACCAGTGAGAGCGGGGTGAATACCAGCATGGCCCATGTTCGGAAGATCAACAGCGCTCCTCCAGCTGCAAGCAAAACTGCCAGGTACATGGGACCTTTTCTGACCAGTTGGTGGTTGCTGTAGAGATCAGCTCCGCCCGTGGTTGTTATCCCGAATTCTCTGCCCAGAGCTGTCAATCCCCAGAGATAGAGAGCGATCCCGGGGAAATAGGCTGAACTACCTAGAATTGTCAAGACTCGATCTGTGAACGCAGAAAACTCGAGGGGCAGCGGTTTCCAGAGGAGAATGCCGATAACAACCCAGGCTGCTGTCAGGAGGATGGAAGCAGGCCAGCTGCGTAGAAAGGAGCCAGATCCGATTGTTCTGCTTTTGTCACGTCCCTGGGAAATGATTAACCTGGCAAGTGGAGCCAGGATCACTGCTAACCCTCCAATCACTGCCAGATTTTTGATGGTCATATAAGTTCAACCTTATCTTTCGAGATGACATATCTCCAGGAGGCAATGCCGTTGATGAAAATATTAGCCTGCAGCTGCAAGCAGATCTTTTCAGCTGCCTTTTATTGCACGCTGTTCCTGTTAATCCTCCCAGAAAATTTCAGCCCAATGAACAGGGTGGTCAGTGGCTGACTCAGGAGGCAAGATATAGACTGGTTTGCGGACTTCCAATTCGGGTGAAACAAAGATGTGGTCAATGCGGTTGTCGCCGGACATATCTGTGCCGTCCGCGCTGATCTCGGAAGGGTAGACAGTGGTCCAGGCGTTTTTGTAGACGCCGTCGATCAGCTGATAGGGCTGTTCGTAGTCCCTCAAATTGTAATCACCAAGGGAGATGACGTTTGCTTGGACCTGGGAGCGTGCCAGGAGAGTCTCTGCCCAGACTAACATGGCGGTATCGGAACCGTCAGGATGAACATCGTAAATAGTAAAGAGTTTGCCGTTGACCGTTACCTGGGCTTCTGACGTGCCGATCTCATCCTGGTCGCTGAAGGTAAAGACTGTTTGGGTATTCTCCAGGGGATATTTGGATAGAATCGCCGTGCCGTAGGTGCCAGTGACCGTGGTAGGTCCATAATAAGAATAGTAGCCTAATTTGCCGGCGTAATAGCGCACATAATCGTTATTGTTCAGCGAGATCCGGGTCGAGTCCGATTCTTGCAGGGCCAGTATATCCGGGTCTGCCTGGCGAATGAGAGCCAGCTGTTGGCGATAAGAGCGCTCGCCATCCTCACCATTGGCTTCCTGGATGTTGTAGGTCATAACTACCAGGGAGTCCGTAGGGGATTGAAAAGTCTGCACCCGGGTTGTGATCAAAGAACTGGCCAGGGTTGCCAGAAATATCACCCCCAGAGACGGCGCCCATCCCCACGGTAACCGGCTGCTGGAGC
>JARROG010000408.1:0-1271 GCA_037384185.1 Anaerolineales bacterium
CCCGGGCTGACGATCGCTGTGTAAAAGAGCATTCCCAGCGCAACTAGATAGTATGATATTGCCCAGCCAGCACCGCGAAGCAGGGCAATCCCGGTGACGATCAAGCCCAGGGCTGTGATCATCTCAGCGGCGAGGTGGAACCCGATCCGGATCGGTTCGGTTTTCAATTCCGGTATTTGACGGGCGAGATAGGACATGGTCCACTGGGCGATCATGCCCACCCCAACAACAATGGCATAGATGGCTGCGAATTTCATGATATCTCCTGTGTGCTCCTCTTGATTTCTGTTGACTTGCTTCTGCTCAGGTTTTCCAATGCCTGCCTCCAGCCTGCATTGCTACTTCATCAATAGCCAGGCGATTCCAAGGGAAATTGCCAGCAGAGCCGGATAGATCCACACCAGGTTCGCTTTCAGAGGTGCCGGTCCTTCCCGGTCCGCTGGTTCGAAGCCATACATGGTGATTCTGGCTCGCTTGGAGACCATATCCGCGGGGGAGTATTCAATTCCCAGGGATTGGAGCCAGGTTTTGAAATGGGAATCTCCTCCAGTATGGAACATTTCGGCGACTACCCTGGAAAACTCATCCTGGTTTGTGATCTGGCGGATAAAGGCATGGTAACTGCGGCGAAAGACCTGAACGGTCACCAAGGGATCCTGGTTAATATTCTTCACCCATTGGGAGCGCGGTCCCCACCCGGATAGGATATAGTCTTTCCCTTCAACACTGACAGCGCTGACCATGGTATGTCTGGGCTTTCCGCTCTTCCGTCCCCGGGTGGTCAGAACCAGCATTCTGCTGCCACCCCGGGCAGGGTGGCTGAAATAAACTCCAAGTCCCATCCTCCACAACAGCAGTGGCAGTTTGTAGATTAGCCTATCCAGGCTGCCCCGGGTTGGGTAAGGCAGCTGATGGGAGCTGCCAGGGGGTTTCTCGTCGTTCATTTTCACGCTTCCCTGATCAAGTGATTACTTTCGGTAGGAAAAATAAAAGACCGGTACGTTATCTCCTCCACCTGCACCGTTCTGTCCCAAAACTTCTGCTCGCAAGGTATGAGGCCCGCTGACATCCCCGGTGATTTCGACATAGACAAAATAATTTACGCCATCTGTGCCGTAGGTCGTGACGTCTCCCCTCCAGACCTCTACGCCATCCAGGGTCACCCTGGCCCATCCGTTTGTATCATCCCCCCAGAACTGGATGCCCAGAGCGCTGTACCCCTCGGGAGAGACAGCCTGGATGAATTGACCGGGTTCCCGCAAGACCATCCA
>JARROG010000409.1:0-1261 GCA_037384185.1 Anaerolineales bacterium
TTTAGTTTCACATTCGACAAGTATAACATAGATCTGATTAAGTGAACTTTTTATTGCCAGAACATCAGGTCGATAAGAATGCCACCATAACAAATTGAGAGGAGACTCTAAAGGTTCAAAATAGCCAAAAGAGTAGCGGTTCAATGAATGAAAAAGATACAGGCGATCCTTGGCTCTTGTTACGCCAACATAAAAAAGCCGCCTTTCCTCTTCCATTGCTTCCGGATCATCGAACGACCGTTGGTGAGGCAGGATGCCTTCATTGACTCCGATGATCATCACTTGTTTGAACTCCAAACCCTTCGCGGCATGCAGGGTCAGCAGCGTTGGCACCTCCTGGCTTGGATCTAAGGTATCCTGATCGGATACCAGGGCGACATCCTCCAGGAATTTCAATAGGCCAACAGTTTGGTATTCTGCGGCTAACCGGCGCAGCTCGACAACATTTTCCCAGCGTTCAAAGCCGTCTTCACTGCCATCCTCTAAATAGGTCCGATATCCAACGTCATCAATTATTTGGTCCAGGACCTCCCCGGGAGGAAGCGTTTCATAGGTTTTACACCATCTGCTGAGCATACGGCCAAAGGCAGCAAGCCGTTTTCCCGCTGCAGTTGAAAAAGAATCCAGATCAGTAGACTCCTCTTCCGCCAGTCGGAGCAGCTGCTCCCCGGGGGTAATCTGATTCTTTCCCGCAATGGTCACCAGCTCAGAGAAAGTTTTTGTTCCGATATAACGACTGGGAGTATTGATCACCCTGGATAAGCTGAAGCTGTCGTCCGGATTGGCGACCAGGCGCAGGTAAGCGATCAGATCTTTGACTTCTCGACGGCCATAAAACCGTTGGGCTCCTACAAGTTTATATGGCAGGTTTGCAGAAAGAAAAGCTTCCTCAATTAACCGGGATTGGGCATTAGTTCGATACATGACCGCGAACTCACCAGGTGCGGCTTTCTTTTGGGCGATCTGTTGAATTATCTTTTCCACCACCAAGGCTGCCTGTTCCCGCTCATCATAGGCTTCCCGTATGATAATTTTTTCTCCCGCGCCCCGCTCTGTAAATAACTGCTTCTTCTTACGGTTAGTATTACGGTCAATGATCGCCATTGCGGTATCAAGGATGTTCTGCGTCGAGCGGTAGTTCTGTTCCAGCAGGATCACTTCCGCTCCTGGAAAATCCTCCTCAAATCGCAGCACATTGCGATAATCTGCTCCCCGCCAGCGGTAGATGGACTGGTCGGAATCGCCAACAACAAATAAATTC
>JARROG010000410.1:0-1216 GCA_037384185.1 Anaerolineales bacterium
TATCCGGTTCAATGCTGGCGGTCACCCATTTCTACCATGAAGATGACAGGAAAAATGCAGATGCTATCCAGCAGTTGGGTCTGAACCGGATCCTCTACCGGTCAACGGCTTTGAAACTTTGTGCAGAAGGGGGCTGGAGTGTGAAAATCCGGAATGCCTGTGAAGGCGCAGCTCAACCAACACCGGCAGGGAAAATTATCCCGGGCGTCAAAATTGACACCCTTCCGGTTGAGAAAACCTGGCTGGAGTGGTGTGTGCTGGTCGGGCGAGATCGAACACAACCTGTTTCTGCGAAACCAGGATGTTCCGAAAAGCATAGCCAGCAGGAAAGTAAAGTCTAAGGCACTGCACCGTGGAGGGAGATCAAATGGATGAAGTCTATCAGGTCAAGCCAATTGGGTTTGTTCAGATCCGCCAGGAGAATATTTCGATCCATCTTGAACAGGAGTATCATAGTGGGCTGTCAGGGCTGGAGGGCTTCAGTCATCTGCAGGTCCTGTGGTGGGCTCATCGGACCGACAGTGCTGAAAACCGCCAGCGTCTGGTGCTTGGCAAACCGTTCAGGATGGGACCTGATCGACTGGGCATCTTTGCCACAAGATCCCCAGCTCGCCCCAATCCGGTGATGGTCAGCATCATCGAGGTCGATGAGATCGATGATAAGGAAGGTATTCTCTATCCATCCTTCCTGGATGCGGACGATGGGACACCCGTAATGGATATCCGGCCTTATTTTGCAATGGAGAGAGTGCGGGACTGCCAGGTTCCAGATTGGTGCCGGCATTGGCCGCAGTGGTATGAGGAGCAGATGACTTTTGATTGGCGGCAGGAAATTGAAAGCTTGTAGATCTCAGCTTCCTCTAGTGATACCCTGCGTGGAGTATTGGACTAGGGGTGCCCATTGAGATTCATTCCCCAGAAGGTTCAGGATGAATATAATTGACAGGGAGAATAGAAAATGATCAGAATTGGATATTGGATACTTGGTCTGATTGGGTTTGCTGTCCTGGGAAATTTAGCCTGGCGCCTGTTTTCAAAGCGCCAATCCCTGCCTTGCCCGGCCTGGCTGGGCTGGATGGTCGAGATGGAGAATCCCTTCACTAAAGTCAGCAGGTCCCGGTTCATCGTTGAGCATCTGGATTTGGAACCCGGCCTGCGGGTGCTGGATGCCGGGTGCGGACCGGGGCGGGTCACCCTGCCGCTGGCTGAAGCTGTG
>JARROG010000411.1:0-1721 GCA_037384185.1 Anaerolineales bacterium
CCTGATAACGATTTACTTCACCCGATAAGTAATTTATGTATGGATACTCTCGCTGAACTGCCTGGGGGATCTCATTGATCCAGTAACCAATTGTCTCATGACGACCTTCCCGGATCATCTTTTCACCAATCGACTCGAGGATTTGATTGATCTGCTGAAAATCTCCAGCGGACAGGAGATGAGACATTGCTTCTTCCCAATACTCATGAGCCCGAAAGTAACTGGCGATCTTCAAATGCAGCTCTCGTTTTGTTTTGCCTTCCCTTTGGAGTCGGTTCAACAAGAATTCGCGAAAAATCTTATGATAGCGATAGACACCTGGCCTGAGTTCTTCTATAAAAAGACCTGAATTGTGTAAATATTTGAGCGTTTTATCGCTATTATCAACAGTTAAGAGGAAATCGCAGGTTAGGCTGTCCATTTTTGACAAGATCGACGTTTTTATCAGAAATTCTTGTATTTCAGGGTCTAAGCCTGAGAGCACCTCATCAGCCAGGTATTCAAATAATGACAGCTTAGATTGCCGGTTTTCTTCAAGCACTTGCTGGATTGATATCTCCGGATTGCGCTGTAATGTTTGCCACACCATCTGCAGCACGATTGCCCATCCTTCAGTTTTGGTGAGAAGATGATCAACAGCTTTGTCCGATAACGATATCTCGTATTGCTCTTCAAATAAGCGTTTGATCTCTTCATCTGTAAAAGCCAGGTCTTCCTTTGATATCTCCAGGTAGTTCCCTTTTACCCGCCATTTATTCAAAGATGGAAAAGCCAGGCTGTGTCGAGTTGCAATAATGATATGCAATTGTGGCGGGATATTCTCAATCATCCAATTCATCATTGACATGATTTCCGGGATATCAGAAACCCTGTGAAAATCATCAAGGATAAAAAGCGTATCCTCATGAATCTGGGTTGATATAGCATTTACTAAAGCAATCATCGCTTCCTGTGGAGTAGAATCTTCCATTTCAAGGATGCGGAGTGGTTCATTTCCAAGGTATTCATTTCGCTGATTAAAGGCAGTAAACAACTTTGCCAGGAATAATTTTGGGTCTCGATCTGCCCCTGAGATAGTAAACCAATAAGTTGGAAATATTTCATTTTGTAAGAATGCCAGGATAGCCGTACTCTTACCGTACCCTGTTGCTGCTTCTAAGATGGTCAGTGAAAAATTTAGCGCAAGTCTCAGTCTGTCATTCACCGATTATTTTCTTATTAATGGCTATACGAAATAATATCTTATTTCGTTTTCTCTTTTAATTCAATCACCTGTATTTTGCTGTATTATCTGCCAATTATTATAACGGGAAACAAGCTGGTAGATGCTGCAGCAGTGATCATCCATTATTTGCTGATGTCAATCGCAGAATGACTTCTGGTTCATCTCCGTAATGATCACCGGTCGGAACAAAACCCAATTTACGATAAAAGCTTTCAGGACTACCTTCACCAAGTACATAACTGGTGTAAAGTTCGTTAATCCCAAGCGACCGCAGATGTTTAATGAGAATATTAATCGCTTCTTTTCCATAGCCTTTTCCCTGGTAGGGATATCCAATCATCAGCCGCCAGAGATAAATACCAGGGCAGTCGATTCCATCCGCCCAATCTGAGCCAATATGAAGCATGATAAAGCCAACCAGGGTATCACCCGCGTATATCGCTCGCAGCCAGGCATTCTCGGAACAATGGGCCTGGGCGATGGAGAGCGCATTGTC
>JARROG010000412.1:0-1195 GCA_037384185.1 Anaerolineales bacterium
TTGTTAATCTTTCCTATTTCATGTTGACGGATTACCATAGGCTTGCTATTATTCAAACGCTGTGATGGATGGAAAGATTAACAATAAACCAAGACTGTTCCATTTATTGCAAGTACTGTCAGTCATCTATGCTATACTCTTCTTTATGGAATCTACTATCGCGATTGATATTGGCGCTTCGCGGATGCGTGCTGCCTCGTACACCTTTACAAGCACAGAACCGATTCAATACAAACAGATCTCAACCCGGTCAGAGGGCTTGGCAATTGAAGATCGGCTTGTCAATCTGATCGAATCGGTCTGGCCTGATGATTATCAGGTCCAGTCCATTGCCGCTGCCTGTCCGGGACCAATGGACCCCATCAATGGCATTATTATCTCTCCCCCAAATATCCCTGAATGGCGGTACTTCCCACTCCACGATTTCCTGTCCAATACATTCAATGTGCCAGTTGCCCTCAATAACGATGCGAACCTGGCGGCCCTGGGCGAATGGTATTTTGGTGCTGGCAAGGGCTGTAGCGATCTGATCTACCTGACAATTAGTACAGGGATTGGCGGAGGCATAATACTTAATGATCGCTTGTTCATCGGCGCATCAGGTTTTGCTGCCGAGATCGGGCACACCACGCTTCTCCACAACGGCCCCGTATGCTCCTGTGGGAAAACAGGCCATCTGGAAGCCATTGCATCCGGCCCCTCGATCGTCCGCTGGGTCAAGTCCAAGCTTGAGGATGAATCCCTGAAGGAACACTTCCCTGCTGGTGAGCTTACGGCGAAACGCATCTCGGATGCTGCCGAGGAAGGCAACCAGCTGGCAATTGCAGCTTACGAAAGAGCCGGTAAATATATCGGCCTGGCTATTGCCGATCTCCTGCATATATTTGACATCCCTACATTTATCATTGGTGGTGGAGTATCCAATGCCGGAGATTTGATCTTTGACCCTATTCGAAAATCCGTAGAGGAGTCCGTGATCTCCGATATTTACCTCGAAAATCTGCGTATCGTTCCTGCCGCTTTGGGTGACGACAGCGGCATCAAGGGAGCCCTGGTCCTGTCCAGAGATATCGCCGATCAGACAGAGAGCTAGCCCAGACCAAGCGCTCCACGAGGGGGTGACAGCATGAAACTCAACAATGACCGCTGGCGGTATCCCAAGCCAGTTCCTGCAGGAATTCGTTCTAATCTCGAT
>JARROG010000413.1:0-1167 GCA_037384185.1 Anaerolineales bacterium
GCGCCAAAACGGTCCAACTTCCGACCATCAAGCTGAACCCCAGCATGATCACAGCAAAAGCCACCCATTGGGGATTGCGTGATACTTGGTAAAGTCCGCTGGTGACAGGTTGGTCCAAGGGCGTGATATTGAACGAGTGCAGCGCTGAGAAGAAACCGACCTGTCCGATCAGTGCCAGAGCCAATCCAATCCAAAATACAGGCATCCCAACTGCCAGGGGGGTGAATGCGATCAGGAGCAAGGCTGCCAGGGCAAAAGGCAGACCAATCCTGGCGTCGCGGGCCTGGTCATCGGTCCAGCCTGAGTTGTCATTGAGGCGGCTGACCGTTTTGGGAGGGAAGATCTTCAGCAGGACCAGATAGGAGGCGTAGAAGATCACAATCAGAACCCACCCATTCAGCCAGCCAATTCTCAGCGGAGGGAACAGCTCCATATTTCAATCCTTGGATCTTTCTAATAGTATACCGCCCTTCCCGGTTGGGGGAAGGAAGCGGGGAGTCTGGCGGCAGTAATCTTCGAATTCCACCCCAAAAAGATTGCCCAGGTGTTCCTCCTCTGTCTGGACCATCAGTCTGGCGATTGCACCGTAGAGTACCAACCAGGCAGCTGCCTGCCAGGAAGGATAAAGGATCACACATCCAATCAGCATCAATCCATAGCTGAGCAATTGGGGGTTGCGGCACCAGCGGTAGGGGCCGATCCGCTGGAGCTGGTCAGGCTGGTTTCCCATCGTAGTCTTGAATCCCAGCTGAGTCATCATGACCAGGGTAGCCAGCAGACCCACAGCAAACAAGGCCAACCCCAGAACCAGCTGAAGCGGGCTATTCGGAAAGGGCGGGAGAAGGGGCCAGGGAGTCGACAGGTAGAGATAAGGCAGATTGGCATGAAGACCGAAAACCAGGAACTCAGAGGCCTTGGCTGGAAGTGACAGTGCTCCCTGGTGGAGGTAATCACGGCGGACGATCCCTCGGAAAACCAGCCAGGCAAACAGCAGGGTCACTACAAAACCCATCCCAAAACGCATATCCTGCCCTCCGCTATTTTGCCGCTGCTGCCAGGATCGCCTTGACGTCCCCAAGATGCCCCGCAAGGTGCTCTGGCTGGAAACTGATGACCTCTGTTAAAGGAACTAACTCCTTCTCCCCGGGTTTCCAGCTGATCTCAAGG
>JARROG010000414.1:0-1153 GCA_037384185.1 Anaerolineales bacterium
CGCTACAGTCCAATAAGGTGTCTGTTCCCCGGGCTCCACGGCAGGAACTGCATCGATCTCCTTTCCTTCAGCTACACGGTTCTCTAATGTGAATTTGACACCTGGCAGCGCTCCCGGGCTGACGGAGGGAACTGTCGTAGCGGCTTGCGGCCCGGAGACCAGAGAGCTGGTCCCGTCCATCACACGATAGGTGTAATTTTCATTTCCTGCAGTCAGAACAATCTGGTAATTTCCCCCACTGTCAGGCAGCTCGGTGATGCTTTCCAGCGTGACCTGATCGGGTGCCAGCTCGAGCTTATTAGCCAGCGCTCTGCGGCTCTGGTCGATATATTCCTGTGCCTCAACTGGGATTCTCTCCGCGTTTCCCGGAAGATTTCCTCCCTGAATCCTTGGCCGCGAAGGCAGCGAACACCCACCCAGGAATACCAGGACCAGGAACAGGCCAGGCACCATCCATCGTTTACTTTTATATGCCGTCTTTCTCAATCGCCAATCATGCAGCGAATCGTATTTAATCATATCTACCTCCTAGAATGATTGTGTACTGCATTCATTCTAGTGATAGACAAAGTTCCCTGCGTCCCCCGGAAGTTTGATCTTCCAATCAGTAAAAGGATGTAGACTGCGCCTATCCCGGGGATTCAGCGCTCACTCCAGAGAGTCTAGAATGGATTCCACCGTTGGAATCATCATACCGATCTGCCCTAATTGACCTAATTCATCAGGAATGAGGCAGGGTCACTCTCACCAGACTGCCGCGCCCGGCCTGGCTTGTGATCTGGATCTTACCTCCAATCTTTTCTGCTCGCTCCCGCATACTCTGCAGACCCAGATGCCCTGGATATTCCCGACCAGGATTGAAACCGTCACCGTCGTCCCTAACGGCCAGGACCAGCCCCTCCCCTTCCCATTTCAGCGTAATTTCGACCGTGCTGGCATGGGCGTGCTTAACTGTGTTTTGGAGCGCTTCCTGGGCAATCCGGTAGAGGGCTTGCTTGGCATCCAGAGGAATGTTGGGCTCCTCGCCTAATTCTGTCTGGATCCTTATTTCATGGCGGGCCTCAACCGCCTCCGCCTGTTTTTTCAGAGCTTCCACCAGCCCCTCCTTGCGGAGAGATTCTGGCCGTAGTTCAAAGATCAAGGCGCGCATCTC
>JARROG010000415.1:0-1079 GCA_037384185.1 Anaerolineales bacterium
CAACCAGCCTTGCGGTCAACCGTGGATTCTTTAAGGCCGAGCAATCTGCTGAGGAGGTCAGCGGCCAAACGCTGGAATCGTTCAGTAAGAACAGCTTGCTGGCCGTGACTGAGAAACAAGCTCAGCTTTACAGTGTTAGATTGCAGGATGCCGCTGGATTGACAGTCCTGGCGGCAGATTACCTGGAAAACCTCCACAGCGCTGGAGCACCCTCATCTCTGCTGGACCCTGCCAACACAGTGGTCGAATTCTCGCAGCTGACAGCATCCTCCAGCGGCTTGTTCTACTTTGACGACAATCCTGGCAGAAGGACGGAAGTGATTCATGTTGCGAATTTCCCACCCGACGAGGCAACGGACCGCAGTCTACGGGACTCTTCTGCTCTCGATTTACTCTTCCCTACTTTATTGAGAAAGATAGATTCTGGTGTGGCGATCTATTATCAGAGCCCGCAGTTCACCTTGCGTTATTTTCCTGTTATAAACCTGCCTGAGATCGTACTCAAGAACGGAGCGATCGAGGCAGCCTTGGCGGCCGATCCGGCCGATCTCCCCGCGGGTCCTGCCAAAGACCCGGATCGGAAGACGATCTGGCTGCCACCTTATCTGGACAGCGCTGGGCAGGGTGTTGTGGCTAGCGTTCAAACGCCCATTTATTACGGAGATGAATTCTCCGGCTATATCGGACTCGACGTGGCCCTTTCCAAGATCATCCAACAACTTAATTCACTCAAACCAACAGAGAACAGTTTTGTCTTTTTGCTGGATCAAGAAGGAAAGCTGATCGCCATTTCGCCCCAGGACGCCCAGAAAATCGACAGCCGGGGATTAACCCCTCCGGAGGGATCCCTGGACAGCACCCTGGGGCTGAACCTGGCTGATTTGAACCCAGACCTGGCTCAGGTATTGACACCTGTGAACCCCGGCCAGCCTGAGACCTATGACGCTGTGCTATCCGGCCAGCCGGTGTTCATCACCTCAGCGCCTCTGCCGGATTTGGATTGGCGCCTGTCGATTGTTGTGCCTTTGGCCGAAGTCACCAACCAGGCCCAATCTGTCACCCGCTCCATCCGGGAAGAC
>JARROG010000416.1:0-1883 GCA_037384185.1 Anaerolineales bacterium
CCGCGGGACATCCAGGTCACCCAGGCGATTGGAGAGGTCAAGAAAGCCATCGCCGAGGGCAGGGTGGAGTAACTTGTGATTTGAAAGACCTCCGAGGTTAGCATAACCTCGGAGGTCTTTGTATTTAAGATTAAAAAACCCCACCTGCGGCCGCAGGTGGGGAGGGCAAGGAGATGCGCTTTATAAAGCCGGGTGTTCAGGAATATTCCCTTCCGAATGGCAGCAGTGCCAGCGGAATCAGTTTAAAATGCTGTTTGGCAAAAGGCAGGCCGATGATCGTGATTGCCAGGATGATACCGTGGATGAGGTGGGCAAGGGCGATCTCCCAGCCGAAAAGGACAATCCAGATCATGTTGAAGATCACTCTACCTGCGCTGTTGGCCTTCTCAAGCTCGCGGACCTCTTTTCCAAAAGGCGTAAATGTCGCCATCCCGATCTTGATGGTTTGCAGCCCGAAGGGGATGCCGACGATCGTCAGGCACAACAGCAATCCGCCCAGGATGTAACCCATCCCTGCCAGGAAGCCGCCAAAGATCAACCAGATAAGATTTCCCAGTACTGACATGCTTTCTCCTCGTCATTAATTTTCTACCATTATATACGGGTTTGGGGATAATAAGTTGTACCGGGAACATGTCCCAAGATCTTTCAGGGTTGGGAAAAATTGGCTGTATCTGGGGTATGGAGAGGGTAAGGGCAATTGTCTATTGGAGAGGAGGAGTCAGGTAGCTGCTTTATCAACTTCCTTGACTCCCGGGAAGGTCAGGCGCAGAGCTTTGAAGAAGGTTAACAGCCCGAATAGGATCCCTCCAAACCAGAAAATCAATGCCAGTGGTTCGGCGACATCTGTAAGCAGCAGTTCTCCTGCGGCGGCTGCCAGGGGGAAGATCGCGGCTAAAAGAAGCTGTGAAGCCCGGGTAGGCTTCTGGTCGGATGAGGATGCCGAGGGCTAGATAAAGGATGCAGGTTGGGATCAGCAGCCGCTGGAACTGTTTCCGGTCGGGCAGCAGGTTTGCCAGGGAGTACGAGGCACCGTGGGTCGTTCGCTTCCAGAGCAGTGCCAATCCAGTCAATACTCCGGTGGTGGTCAGACCGGAGAGCAGGGACTGAGTCAAAGAGGGGGAATTGATGCTTTGGAAAAGACCTCCAAAGACCATCAGTGATGCCAGGCCGCGCCAGCTGTTAAGAAAATCACCCAGCTTGCCCGGAATGCTTCGGCCCAGGCTGGTAGATTCAGTGAACAGCTTTTCCGCCACCAGGAGGGGGATGATAAATGAGAACCAGGCGTGCCACCAGAAGACCAGAACCAGGGTCTCGATCGGGGCAACGTCAGCGACGATCAGAGCTCCTCCCCAGGGGGGGTTCCACAGGACCTTGGTCAGATAGGCTTCATAAAGTCCGAAAATCATCCCGGCGAAGACCAAACTGGAAAAACGCGGCCCATTTTTCCGGAAGACCAGGCTTCCCAGAAGCAGGATGTGCAGTCCGTAAAGCGGAACTACCACCAGCAACCCCCAGGCGTGGAAAAAAGGGAACATATCCGAACCTGAAAAGACCTCAGCAAAATAGGTCGAAAAAGCAGCCAAAATCAGCCAGAAAAGAAGCTGGTGTTTTTTAGGAATTGTTTTCCTTGCGCCCATTTTTCCACCTTATGTAATTAAGCGTTTCTCTATTATCTCTATTGATCTCTGTCAGTAATACAGAAGCAGGTGGAGATAAGTTGCAGGTTGCCGGAAAAAAAGAGAACTGCTTTCGATCAGAAAGCAGTTCTTTAAAGTTGGAATTTGTGATCCTACTTGCACCGGATGGTAACTGGGAGTTGAATGGATTTGGAAAACAAATCCCCTATTCCTCAGTTGGCGGTTTTTGCCTATTCTGAAGGA
>JARROG010000417.1:0-2512 GCA_037384185.1 Anaerolineales bacterium
ACCACACCGTTTCTCGGTCGGCAGCGACGGTGTCAGGCGGTTCCAGGCAGAGCCTGCCATCCGAAATTCGCCAAGCTGCTTAACCTTCAGTAGTCCTATTCCCGGACCGCCTCGAAGAAAAAGTAATAATCACTCGGGTGAGGTCCTACAGATCCGGACATATTCTCTCCGGCAACTTGGATATCAGCAATGAAATCAAGGATGGCTTCACCTGAAAAATATCCATCACCACCTGTGGCTGACTGCTGTTTTTCCAGCTCTAGATCGATCGTACCACTCGTTCCAGTCAGCCGCCCGCTGAATGTACCTAAGTACACTTGGTTTATTTCAACAATATTTCCACTGCTGGCAGTGAATTCAGTATCATAAATTAAATTCAAGGTGCCTGAGACAGTTCCGTCATCGAGGACTTGGATCCGAACGTTATTAATGATAACTTCTGTGATTGGAAACCTTTCATTCGCCAGGAACCAACCCTCAATCTTTACAGTGCCATTGTATATACCTGCTGGGATGTTTTCACTTTTATTTGAAGGTGGCGAAGAATCTTTTTTATCTTCTGTTGGGCATTTCTCCGGATTCCATCTTTTCTCGTAATCTTCATCCAAATATTCGAAGGTTTCGCGGATGGGCTGAGGACCCAACCCTTGTGTCCAAAGCGATGGGTTGATCGCCCCATGTTCTGAAACAGCCTGCTGATCACAATACCAGGTGGTGTTCTTGTCAGCAAATTCGCCGATTGGCGACCAATCGTGCATGCAAGAAGCTGCCAACCAGGTATCACATCCATAGGCTTGATTACATCGATCATAGCAGTTATCATGATCGATACAGCCTTGATGCAGCCCGCAATCGTAGATTTGGTAGCGGATTACCATCCCGGTGTTAAGACCTTCCTCATTCACCTCACAGCGCAAGTCTTCACTTACCTTACAGTTATTGGGTTCGCAATCAGCTCCGCATGCCCCGCGGCACAGAGCACCGCAAGGACCCGTTTCGTTCGTCCGTAAAGCAGCCATCTTGTCTGGATTACTATCCTGCAGTGAAGAACACCGCGCCTTCGGCATCAAATGGGAAATAACCAAAGACCACTGGAACGGGTGCAGCGCGCGAGACCAGGATCAATGATCCTGGTTCATCCTCTCTGTTCTCTCCATACCCACATTGCGATAGATCCAAAAGTCTCTGGGACTCAGCTTTGCGGTCAGTGATAAGGTACTTGAAGCGCATCTGTAAAGGCACTAATAAGGCAGCCACTTGCTTTGGGTCTATTTCGTCTTCCCCTTGACAGGCGATATCCAGCGGGATCATCCCCAAGCTGTCCGAGATATTGCTGCCCATAAGGTCAGCAAAAGCTGATTGTTGATTATCATCTAGACCACCGTATCCATCAAGTGTCGTCCCATTCCAGGACATGCTTGCACTCTGTTCATCGCTCAAGTCTACGGTCAAAATATCGGAATCAGAGCCTCCTTCGAGTTGGAAGGTGGCGAATCCTTCTTTGGTAACAGTGAAGTTGACCAGATCCCCCGCAATACTATTCGCGTAGCTCCCTGAGACACTTCCATCTTCTGCTCGCGGATTTAATAGAAGATTCTTTTGGCCAAAGCTTGGTAATTTGCAAGCGATTGAAATCGCAATCAGCACCAAGACCGAGAGCATTATTTTTACAATTCCCGCAGACGCTTTCTCCATCATTGAAATCGCAATCAGCACCAAGACCGAGAGCATTATTTTTACAATTCCCGCAGACGCTTTCTCCATCTTCTAGCTCCTCATGAGTGAATGATCCAGTTATAAGAGAAATCAACAGATGTTTAACGCGTTGTTGATGCACATCTCCCACCAACAGTTTGGGTTTCGTAATTTGATAACGAATAAAAGGATTGGTTAATACTTGGAAGTAGTTAATTCAAGAGTTTACTGAACTCTATCCGGACACCTAGATATTTACCAAGGATCTCCGCTGATTTGCTATGCTCAGCATCGTGAGGGGCTAAAAATATTGTAGCAATAATATTTATGGAAAACAAGTGACTGGATAGCTAGAGAATAGAAGTAGGGAAGGGTCTCTCTAAGAGCGGGTTTACTCGCTGATATGAGTTATCTAGAAATGTATACTGCTTCGGTTAATTAATAATTGAATACCAAACAAGCAGGATCAAAAGTCTTGCGGTAAACAAATTTCGCCCTTGGTGCAGTTTATTTCAAAGCCCAGTAGGCGATTTCTGAAAGGTAAGTTGTGAACCCGGGCGTATCCGCGGCGGAGACCAGCACACCAAACCGTCCAGCACCAAAAGTGCTGTCCTCGATGTCCCTGACCTGCTGCCCGTTAATGAATACGGTCAGGGTTATTCCCTCGGTTTTGATCCCCAGGCGGTTTTCGCCCCCAGGGCCGGCCTGGATTTCATCACTGGCGGTCCAGGGGATCAAGCTGGTGTACTCTTCCTCCGCGTCTTCCCAGGTGCTGAGCCGGAAGGATCCATCGCAGGTGATGCTGAGCAAATAGCCT
>JARROG010000418.1:0-1003 GCA_037384185.1 Anaerolineales bacterium
CTTCTCTTTCTGCTCAAAGAGGATCCGCTGATCGGTCAGGTAGAGCACGCCCTCCGGATCCTCTTTGGTCTGCTTGCCCGCTTTAGCCCAGACCGCCTTGACCGCCATCAGCGGGGACTCTGTGGCCAGCAGTTGAAAATCTGCCTCGCTGAGCTCCGTCAGGGTCCACTCCAGCTTTCCGAGATGGGTTTCCAGCTGGCTGACGCTGCTCTGGAACTGGTCGTACTCACCCCGGATGCTCCTTTCAGCACCCTCGACCCGGTTCTCCAAGTTCTCAACCTGGGCCTTCAGCCTGGCTACCCGCGGTTGAAGGAGGTTGGCTGGAGAGCGGTCTCCCACCAACTGAGCCAGCTGGCTCTCCAACGGGCGCAGGGCGCTCTCCAGTTCCTGGGCTTCACTATCGACCTTCCTCCTAATTCCTGGTTCCACCCGAGCCCAATCCCGCGTAAAATCCGCTGCTTGTGTTTCTAGACCCTTCTCAAAGGCGTATCCCCGCTTACGAAGGGAGGCGATCCGCTGATCCAATCCACGGACTTTTACACTCAGGTCTTCCACCCGGTCGCGGATATCTGCCAGACGGGAAGATGTCTGCAGATCTTTCAGGGAGGACTGCATGCTCTGGATTTCACTCTTGATCTGTTCAGCAAGGCTTTGGTCTGCCATCGGATCTCCTTGAATACAAGTCTGAATGGTTTTATTCTATCAGGAAACCCGGCAGGCAAGCTGAGAGAGGTTTATAAGTTATAATTATCCACCTGGCGGACGTAAAGACCCCAAACCAACCACATACTTACCATTCCCCCAGAGGAGGAATATGAGAACAAAGAGAGCTATTTTATTGACCCTTTCCATCCTGCTTACCTTCGCCCTGGCTGCCTGCGGAGCCGCGGACAGCGCCCCGGCACCGGCAGAGGTTGGAGCACCGGCAGCCGATACCGCGGCAGACACCACCCCGCCCACAGAAGAGATCTCTTCAGGAGCCGTGATCTCAGAAGCCTCCGGC